>JAWUWM010000093.1:0-25823 GCA_034111845.1 Psychroserpens sp.
CACAACATCAGGCTACAAATGTCTTATCTCAAAACATAAGTATTGATGATTGGGCTTTTAATGCCGTTGATGGATATCTATATACGGTAGAAAAGAACACAAATATTTTATATCGTATTGATCCTTCCAACGGAAATGTGCTGGCTTTAGGTGAAGTTCCAATTTTGACAGGATCAACCTATACGTATGGTGCGGTCTACTTTGATTTGTCTGGACGTTTTTATGTGTCTGCAAATGAAACAGGAACTATTTATGTGATTCAAAGTGTACAAGATTTAGTAGAAAATGGTGCAATGGATTCTAACCTATTTGCTTTTGGTCCTTCAAGTTCTAATAATGATGGTGCACGTTGCCCAACTGCTCAAGTAGCGCAAGAAATTTGTGATAATGGAATTGATGATGATGGCGACGGCCTCACAGATTGTGAAGATCCTTCATGTTCAGGATACGGTGAGTGTGCTGTGATTGACCCTCCAACAACAGGAAGTATTGATGCTGGTTTAGAAAGTAACAATAGATTATCTGAACAGATTAACAAACGTAATTTTAATCGTGTAAAAACAAGCTATTCGTTTGATAGAAGTTCTGCAAGACGCATGACTAAAGATGCTAATTATGCACAACGTAATGCTAATTCAGATTTTATTTTAGAAGATTTTATTCCTTTAGATATTATCAATGAAGATGAGGTTATTGATGCGTCACCTTCAGATTTAGTAAGTATTACAAATGCCACTGAGATTTACGGCGTAGATTATTTAAAAAACGGTACACCTGTAGCCTCAATACTAGTTATAAAAACTGAAAATGGCGTATACGAGCACACCAAGTATGTTTGTGATCGTTTGTTAGGAGCTGAGTTAATCTCAGTAAATACAATAGATATTAACGGACAATCATTCATCAAGAGTATCATTAAAAACGTGGATGGTACCTATGAGTTTGTGTTGAGCTTATCGGCTAAGGTGGTAAACAATGACGAAAACTTCGCTGTAGAGAGTCACTGGAATTTGGATCAATACGAACAAGATATAACGTTTTATAATTTCCAAATTTGGTCAAACTCAGTAGATGATTTACTTTTAATTGGTCAAGAAGTCTTAAATCTATTAGAAGCACAAAAATCAATTATAACCTACAATAACTCCACTCCTCCAACAGTGTTTGTTAGAAAGGGAAGGTATGTTAATGGTGCTTTAGATTTGCAAATTGTCAATGTGAATGGGACAGAAATGATAAACTTTGACGCTGGTTTTAGAACCACAGAAACAAGTGAGTTTGAAAACATGAATTCTACTGTAAGCTTGAATGGACAATACATTACAAATTTACAATTAGAAACTGGGAATTTATTTGATATCGGTTTTAGAATTGGCGATGGTGTCGCAACACCAGACGATTTATTTATGTCTGATGGACCATGGGGAGTTGATGATTCTTCCGCAAACACAACAATAGATACCTATGCAGTTCTAACAAACGATTTCACGTTTGATACTAATGATTTCCCAATAGAACGTAATGTTGTCTTAAAAGCAATAACAAGTAGTTATGTGGCAGCTTATAGAGCATTGACGCCAAGATTTAAAGCCGTAGATTTAAGTGATTATAATAGCTTAAAATTTAGTGCAAAAGGAACAGGGAATGTAGAAATTACATTTGTGAAAGCTAGTATTTCTAACTGGGAAGATCAATATAAAAGCACTATTGCTTTAAGTAGTTCATCACAAAATTATGTGTTACCAATCTCAAGTTTTCAATCAGGAAACGGTGCGGGCTTAGAACTAAACGATGTGGTTACTGTTGTGTTTACAATGGTAAGCGAAGATGGTACAACAACGATAAAAGAATTAACTCTAGAAAACCTACGTTTATCTCAAAACACCTTATCTGCAGAAGATCTAGCAGAAGACACAACAAAACTGTCTGCAGTACCAAATCCAATGACATTTGCTACGACAATACAATTTACAGCAAACCAAACAGAAACGGTACAATTTGTAATCTATAACCAACTAGGTAAAGTTGTATATCAAACAACACATAGAACAACACTTGGTAAAAATGAAATGTCTTTAAATAGAAACAATTTAAGTACAGGTATTTATTTCTGTAAAATAATAAGTCAACAAACACTTTATAACCCTCTAAAATTAATAGCTAGATAGTCCCTAATTATTGAAACTTGATTCATCTTAGTATAGGAGATTTGTAACTAAGGTAGAGAGAGGTTAAGGCAAAAGTGAAAGCTTTTGCCTTTTTTGTTTTTAGTAATAACCGCATGCAGGTTCTAATAGACATAAACCTGAATGATAAAGCTTAAATCATTAAAAGGAAATGAATGCCTTGAAGTGTGATAATAATCATATTATCATAAGTTTTGCAACCTTATCTTCGTTATTAGAAATATGAAACTATGACTAAAAAAATTAAAATATTAGGCACAGGGTGTTCAAAATGTCAATCAATGACGGGTATTGTTAAAAATGTAATTTTAGAAAACAACATTGACGCAACTATAGAAAAAGTTGAGGACATAGAAGAAATCATGAAATTTAACGTGATGACTACACCTGCTTTAGTTATAGACGAAGTTATTACTATACGAGGCAGAGTGCCCTCTAAAGATGAAGTACTGGCGCTTTTAAACTAGTTTCTATGGATTGTAATATTAAGGCTTCAACTCTCTTGGATATTATTAATAGTATTGGAGATGTTTGATTGGATACAGCATATTGCTGATTGGTTGGTCTATGATGTTTTTAGCTTAGACAAAGGACAGCATTTAGCAGAGGCACTAAACTTTTTTATTTATGACACCTCAAAGATTTTAATACTCTTATTTGTGGTCATCTTTTTTATGGGAATTATCAATAGTTACTTTCCTATTGATAAGGTGAAAAATTATTTATCAAGAAACAAATTATACGGATTAGAATATCTTACAGCAAGTTTTTTTGGAGTAGTAACTCCTTTTTGTTCCTGCTCATCCGTTCCTCTATTTATTGGTTTCGTTAGAGGGGGTATCCCTTTAGGTGTAACCTTCTCCTTTTTAATAACATCACCCTTAGTAAATGAAGTTGCAATAGGTTTATTTGTTGGCTTATTTGGAATTAAAACGACCATAATCTATGTAGTTAGTGGTATTTTACTAGGCACTATTTCTGGTGTAATCCTTCAGAAATTAAAATTAGAACCCTATCTAACACCTTGGGTAAAAGAAGTGCTAGCTAGTGCACAAAGAGATCAAGATGTTTTTATTGCTGAAAAAAAAACCTTAAAACAACGCTTACCTGTCATATGGACTGAAGTGCTAACCATATTAAAAGGTGTCATCCCTTATATATTAGTAGGAATTGCTATTGGTGGATTAATGCACGGTTATATTCCGGAAGGTTTTTTTGAAAAATATATGGATAAGGATAATCTATTTGCGGTTCCAATTGCAACCGTTTTGGCAATACCAATGTACTCAAATGCATCTGGTATACTTCCTGTGGTTCAAGTGTTAGTTGCAAAAGGCATTCCGTTAGGAACTGCAATCGCTTTTATGATGGGAGTTGTTGGCTTGTCATTACCAGAAGCAATGCTTTTAAAGAAAGTGATGACCTTAAAACTGATTGCTATCTTTTTTGGAGTAGTAACACTCTGCATAATTATTTCGGGTTACTTGTTTAATATAATTTTATAATTTAGTAAACGAAAAAGGCCAGTGGTAACTGCTTGTATAATTAATTGCTAGTTAGAGTTGTACTCTGCAGACCCTACAGATTTCCTTCTGGCTCATTTTCTTTTGCTAATTTAGTTTTACGCAATTCAAATATCTATTAATGAGTTCAAATAGATACATGATGTTTCTCTTTTTACATCTATAAATACCAGTTAAAAAAAAGACGATAATAGTCTTAAATTAGATTGGTATAAATTGATTATTCTTGAATCTAAGTTTAGTGAATTTTTTGCTTTTTTCAACAAATTAAATATTACGTTATCTAAATTTGAAAATAACTAAAATTTGTCTACTCAGGATAAGTCTGAGATTAATGCAGAAATTTTAGAGCATTTAAGTGAAATGAGATTAGAGTTTATATCTCTTTTGCTCGCGGTAGATAAGATGTTCTATGATTGCGTTTTGTATCAATTCGATCAATTAGTAGACAGTATTACAAACAAGTTGGTAGATGATAATCTTAATCTACATGATGAAACTATATTTGAAATAGAAATAGAGCAACACACTTCTTTATACAAAATTCAAATATTGAAAATGTTTGTTGATTTTAAAGGAAAAAAGTGAATCACATAAGAGTCCAATAAGGAAGTTTTTTAATATTTCATAAATATTAATTTCTATCGTATAAATCTCATATTATGATTGGATGAATTAATCCCTAAACACAGGGCCATCAAAAAGCCTCCATTTAAAACGTATTCCAATTTCCGTAAAGGTAAAACCAGCCGCAGTTGCTGAGGCAATATTACTTTGAATTCCAAATACATTTGCCATACAACGCTCAGAAAACTTATAACCAAACTTTCCTTGAATACGATACGTGCTTTGACTCTCATCATCTTCTATATATTGTAATCCTGTTGCTGCAGTTAATTCATAAAACCACTCTTTCGACTTGGTTGTGTTTTCGTCTTTAATCAAATTCAAAAAGATTTCACCTGCTTGAAATGTTTCTGGACTAAAATAAATGGTAGGTACTTGATCTGCAAAAGTGATGTATTGATAATTCAATCCTACTTTTAAAGAGGGTTTAGCTAATACATTATAATATAATGAGGTAAAGAGCAAGTTTCTACTGTTACCATCATTTTGAGAAGTGTACATATATTGTGTAAACCAACCTAAGTTAAAATTAGTGCTGAGATTATAATTTGCGTAATAATTATTTTGAACGAGTTCTCGGTCTAATAAATCGGCATTAAAGCTTTCAATTTGACGTTTGTAACCAATATCTAATGTCTGTAATTTAAATGGCTTGATATTAAATAATACATCTGTTAACAGTTGTGTGTAGTCAGTGCTTTCTGCATTAGCTGTAGTCAAACCTGTCGTACCACTAAAGATTACATTGTTTAATAACTGGTAAGATAAGCCCAATGAGAGATCATTAGAGTTAGCTTTGTTATTGGTTATACTATTGTTTGTGTTTCTATAGTTGTAGCTTCCTAATAACTTAAGTTTTGTAGATAATGGGAAGGTTGCATTTGTATTAAATGAGAAGGCTTGGTTATCTCCATTATCAAACGTATTTGATGCTCTAGAGTCCAAGGCTGGTGTAAAGTTGGTGTTTAGGATATTGATAAAATTTAATGCATCCTTTTGATTATCGTAAAACTTTAATGTGTTTTCGGCAGAGGTATACGCATCGTCATAATATCCTAAAGCTTTTAAAGCATTTGCTTTCCCTAAGTTGCCATCAAATGATGTGCTGTCGTTTACTAAGATTCTATTGTAATCCTCTAAACTATCTTTAAAGTTACTCTTATAAATATTTAAAGTTGCTCTCAAAGCTAAGACCCAATTCTCATCTGGATGTTGAGTAACTAAGGTATCAATTAAAAGTCCTGCTGGTTTGTATTTTTTATTCCAGATTAAGGCTTGTGCGTAACGTTCTGTGGTTTGTTTTGAGACGATTTTTGGAGTAGTAGAACTTATAAGCGCATAGGCGTCATTACTTAATTGTAATGCTTTTTTCTCTTTACCTTTTAAATGTGACACTAGAGCCAAACCGTTTAATGCTTCTAATTTATAGTCTGGGTTTTTAGCGATTCTATTATAAATACCATTCGCAAAATCAAGTTCGTTAGTAATTAAATACAGGTTGGCAAGGTTCATTAAGGTTTCTTTGTCCTCACCAAACAAGGCTATGTTTTTAGTTAATAAGGTTTCTGCTTCACCATACTTTTGAACCTGTTGGTTTTGATACGCGTATCCTAAATAGATGTATTTTTTAGAAACCAATGCATTTGAGTTTCCTGGTGATACGTCTAAGGCTTTGTTAACATAGATTAAAGCATCGCTGTATGCTTTTAAGTTAGATAGTGTGTTTGCGTAACCTAATAAAGCAGGGAAGCTTGTAGGCGCTTCGGTAACTAAATCCTTATAATAGGTTTTGGCGTCATTAAACTGTGAATTCCATAATAAAGACTCTCCGTAATTTAACTTCACTTCAAAGTCGGTTGGGTAATCTTGTAACAGATTCGTAAAAATAGTATTTGCTTTTTGAGCATCTCCATTTAATCCCACAGCGCGTCCATAACATAAACGTGCAGTTTTGTTTTTAGGGTAGTCCTTTAATATCGAATCAAAGAATGTTTCTGCTTGGGCATACTTTCCCGTTTCTAAATAGGTGAAACCTTCTTGCATGTCTTGAGCATTACTTATCAAAACAAGTAATAGAAAGCATGGAATTAATAATGATTTTAAAGTCTTCATATCTGTTTGATTTGCTTGTATGCAAGTTACGTACCAATACTGTTTCATTCATCTATACCAATTGACTATCTGTCGAAATATAATGAACTTACGTAGAAGTTGTTCAGATATTAGCGTCAAATTTAAACGAGTAATCATTTAAAAACTACAATTATGGCTTTAGGAATTTTAGAACAAAACGGAACATTTGAGTTACAAGGAAGTTTAACAACAGGAACAACAAGATCGTTTATTATTCATTTTGAACACATTATTAATACAGTAAAAAATGTGACAGTAAATATTGATAAAGTAAACACCATTGATGCGAGTGGCGTAGACGCTTTAAAAACGTTAATCGCTATTGCTTTACGCTCCAATAATGTCTTTTCTGTTGTTGGAAACGGGTGTAAAGATATCTATGACGATTACAGGTCAGCAGTTGGAGCATAATTATAACAACTCAAAACAAAACACATGCAAGTCATTTCAGTAATTAAATCAAAACAACTATCTAAAGAACAGTTGTTTATGATTAGTATGTTAGCTGTTAATGGAGGGAATTATTTGTACAATTTGATCTTAGGTCGTCTTTTAGGGCCAGAGCAATTTGCAGATGCTGCAGTGTTGATTACATTTTTATTGGTCTTGTCTTTTGTGGCTATGACATTTCAATTAGTGACTGCAAAATTCTCTGTGGTTTTTGAGAATAGCACATTCAATAATTTTATATCTAGAACTTATAAAAATGCGACGATAGTTGGTGTTATTCTAGGTGCTTTAGTGATTGTGTTTGCTGATCAATTGCAAGAACTCTTTCACACCTCATCATCAAGTATGTTTGTTATTTTTGGTTTTGGTGTGCCTTTATACTTTTTAATGAGTGTAAATCGTGGCGTGTATCAAGGGAAAAAAGTATTCAAATCGTTATCGATTACGTACCAAGCTGAAATGTTAAGTCGCTTACTAATTACACTAGGACTAATATTTTTGTTTGATATCCAATCTTCTGTCGTGATCGCTATAGGGATTTTAATTTCTTTTGGGTTTGGTTTAATTCCATTTAAGTTTAGTACTATTAATTTCAAGGCAACACAACGTATTGCAAAAGTAGAGTCAAAGCAAGTGCGTAACTTTTTTATCATCACAGCTTTTTATGAACTCACACAAATCATCATAAACAATAGTGATATTTTGTTGGTGAAACACTATTTCGAATCGTACGATGCAGGACTATATGCTTCATTGGCTTTGATTGGTCGTATGGTATATTTTATTGCCTGGATGTTCGTGATGCTACTATTACCAACAGTTATCCAACTCAAAAAAGAAGGAAAAGCTACTGCACCAATTTTATTTAAGTATGTGGGATATATTACAGGAATTGCGTCTGTAATTGTATTGGCTTGTGCCTTGTTTCCAGAAACAGCAATTACTTTATTGTTTGGTGATAGTTATTTAGCAATGGCACCTTTGCTTTGGAAATACGCCTTAGCAACAGGAGTCTTCGCAGTTTCAAACATATTTGCGTATTACTACTTATCTTTGGATCGTTATGTGCCAGTCATTTTTTCTGGACTCTTTGGGATGCTTCAAATGGGATTAGTTGTCTTTTTTCATGAGAGCTTAGGGCAAGTGGTTCACATGCAAATAGCAGCGATGTTTTTATTACTCGTTTTTCAAGTAGCTTACTTTATTTACGATTCAAAATCGAAAGCTGTAAAAAGTTAAATCGAAGGCTTTGTTCCATTCGTCTACAGTAAAAAGCATCTTATCTAAAGCTGCCTATTTTTCTCAAAATTATAATGCAAAATTGTAGTGTAATTAAGAATAACATTAAACTATTTATAACATGAAACTAGCAATCGTAACAGCGTATCCACCAAGTAAAGTTACTTTAAATGAGTACGCATATCACTTAGTAAAGCATTTTAGACAAAATGAAATGATGGCTGAAATTGTACTCTTAACAGATAAGACCGAAGGGGCAAAAGATCTTGTGTTTACAGAAGATGGTTGTAAAATCACCGTAAAAGAATGTTGGGCGTTTAATAGCTATGCAAACATTATAAATGTGACAAAAGCAATTAACAATACACAACCAGATGCCGTACTATTTAATTTACAGTTCATGAAGTTCGGCGATAAGAAAATTGCTGCAGCTTTAGGATTAATGTTGCCTCTAGTTTGTAAACTTAAAAACATTCCAAATGTCGTTCTACTTCATAATATATTGGAAGAGGTTGATTTAGTGACTGCCGGTTTTACCTCGAGTAAATTAATGCAAAAAGCTTATGGGTTTATAGGAACAACTTTAACCAAATTAATATTACAGTCCGATACAGTTGCCGTAACAATGCAGAAGTATGTGACTATTTTAGAAGAAAAATATAAGGTTAAGAATGTGAAGTTAATACCGCATGGAACATTTGAAATCACAGATGAGCATCCAACGTATACTGTGCCAGAAGGACCATTACAAGTTATGACTTTTGGTAAGTTTGGAACCTATAAAAAAGTAGAAGCAATGATTGAAGCTGTGGAGATGGTTAGATACTCTACTGGATTAGATTTAGAAGTAGTTATTGCAGGAACAGATAACCCAAATGTTCCTGGTTACTTGGTGAAAGTTCAAGACAGTTATAAGCACGTGCCTCAAGTTCGTTTTACAGGTTATGTTGAAGAGCATGAAGTGTCTACTCTATTTAAAGAGAGTGCTGTTGTGGTATTTCCATACACGTCAACAACAGGAAGTTCAGGTGTATTGCACCAAGCTGGGAGCTATGGTAAAGCAGTTGTGATGCCAGACTTAGGAGACTTAGCGTTATTAGTCAAAGATGAAGGGTATCAAGGTGAGTTTTTTGAGCCAACATCTGTAAAGAGTTTAGCACAAGCTATTGAAGCTATAGTTACAAATGAAACCTATAGAACAGCATTAGGAAAAGCAAATTATAAAGCTGCTACTGCATATCCAATGTCAAAAATTACAGATATGTATTTGAATACGTTTTCTAGTATGATAGGTACTAAAAAATCAAGTTATAAAGTAGAATCAGTTACTGCTTAGAGATATAGTCGAAAGAGGCTTTTTTAGTCCCATTCTCATCGATAAAACCAAAGTGTTTTTGAGCATTTTTACGCCAAGGAAGTCTACCAACGACTTCTTTTGGTATATCTACAAAATCATACAAGGTCCAAGATACATATTGCAAATTGTTAGTTGCAATAATGGCTTGGGCTTTTTTGTGATAATCGGCTTGATCGTCATCATTACTTCCAAACGGATTCCAAAACCCATCATAAGAAGGTTCTCCAAACTCTCCCATCACAAGGGTTTTGTTTGGGATGGCTGTTTGTAATGTTTTTATAGAAGCATCTAAGTCCTCTAAATCTTCATAATAATGAAACGACACAAAATCAACCTTATCTTTTAACAAAGTAGCACTTTGTGCGTTGGACCAACCAATAGTTACAGGGTTTTGGTCGTCAACAGATTTTACAAGATTTATCATTGTGTCTAGCCAAGCCATAACAGTCGTTTTTCCGCGAGATTCGAAATCTAGATTAGGCTCATTTTTTATATCCCAACCAACAAGTGCTTTGTGATCTTTTAAAGCGCTAACAATAGTTTCTGCATGACGCCTATTTAGTGTCCAATCGAGAACATCATAATTCCCATAGAAATCAAAGAGCGTGACGATGACATCAAGTTGCGCGGTTTCTGCAGCATCTAAGGTTTGTTTTAATTTGTCTAGTTTGGTTTTGTTGATGTTTGCTTTTTCAAAGTCTTCATATTGCACAAACACACGTACTGTATTTAAGCCAGCTTCTTTTATGATGTTGAAGTCTTTTGCAATAGTGTCTTTAGAAAATGGATCTCCAAACATATCCCAAGGTGTGGCTTGAGGATAGTAGTTGATGCCTTGAATATTAAGGTTAGTTGTTGCAATTTCTTTATGTTCTACTTTATAATCTTCCGTTTTTACTTTGACTAAATGTCTAATTCTCCAAAAGCCATCCTCAAGAAGCAGTACGATTTTATAAGTGGATATTTCCGTAGTTTCTAAAACCATATTTTCATCTCGAAACAGACGCTTGTATTCCACGACATCTTTGTCTGTAATGACAGCTAATTGTCCATCTTCACTAAAAAAGTTTAAAGTTGGATGATGCTCAAGTGTTGTGGATTCAATGGTGATATTCTCATCAGTGTTCAACGCAATCATATCATACAAATTGAGTCGTGCACTATCTGTATAATAATCTTTAATACCAGCAGTTGTATTGGTTTTGTATGCAATATGTTTAACATACCAAGCATCTAAATAATTGTTTTCTAGAGTATTTAGACTTTGTTCATCCATTGATCGACCTTCATTTGTTAAAGGCGTCCAAACTACTTTTGGAGTGTATTGTTCTATTTTTTTAAGTTCTGTATGAAGCATCGCACTGCGATCTGCTCCAGTATTGAGATATCCAAATAATGCGCCAATACCCGAAACGATTAAGACTATAATCACAATATAAGATGCGATTAATATAACGCGAACTATGTTTTTATTACGACTTACCATAGTTGCAGCGCTTTAAATGATTGTTCTAGACCAGCAGTTGTAATGACGATGTTATAGGTGCCTTTTTTTAAACTATTTGGGTTTAGATTGAAATTCACAATACCATCAATAGATGTTTTATGGAGTGTCTCTAAAAGGATGTCATCTTTGTATACCAACAGTGTAACTTGCAAGCCATCAGGAATCATTTGCTTCATAAAACTCTGCAAAGGACCTATAGTAATATTGCGATTGTATTTTGAAAAATTCACCTCAAAATCGTTAATCACCTGTTCGTAATCTAAAGTAATCATATCACTCTCTGCCATCCCATCCACATAAGCCTTAATAGACCATTGTGTTTTATAATCTGGATGAATCATCATGGCAGTTGCCACACCTTTAATTGTGGTTCCAGATGTTTTGAGACTATTGTTTTTATGGTTGGTAATATAAAATGAAACATAGGTGCCATCACTCACTACATTGTTATGTTTGTCTTTAATTACTGAAGTTTCAAAAGTGGTGATTTGGTTGCCATCTGCGTAATTATGTGGTCGCAAAGCGGAAATATTAAAATTTGTAGGTATCGCTGGAAAAACAGTAATTGTATATTCTTTAGAATTGGTGTTTTTACTTTCTGAAGAGACCAACATACGACCACTTTTTTCTTCGGAATAGATGTTCTTGTAAGCAATACTATTTTTAGTTGTAATCGCATCTGAAGTTTCATTGCGCAAGAACTGATGTTTTGCATCTACGATTGTGTTGTCTGGTAATGCATTGTCTAAACGATCTGTTGGGATCACCACAAGCATCGTGTAATCTGTACCACCAGCTTCTATACTTGGTGGACCAATATAGGTTTCCATAGAGGTAACCTCTTGTATTGGAACAATCTTAAATTGTCCAGATAATGATGTCGCATCGTTAAGGAGTTTCCATTGTACTTGCCCAGTTTTTTTACTGATGTTTTTCGGGATCGTGAACAAAAGCATATTCTCCTGAATTGAAGGTGTGACTAAAGTAGATCCATAACTGCTAGAGCAATATAGCTTTGGTTGTGTGATTTCTGAAGCAGAAAATTTTAAAATAATCGCACTTCCAGCTTCAAACTCTGTTTGAGTCGTTAACAGTTGAGTATCTATTCTCATTTCACTATCCTGTATAGCAGCAAAAGAGGATAGAACTATTAAACCTAAAAGTAATATGTAAATAGGTTTAAGTCGCATTAATTAGGGTTTCCGATATAAGCATTCGTTTCAATTTTTATGTAACTAAAATCTGGATGATTGATATGTTGTAATTCTAGATTGAGATGGTTTTCAATTCTGTTTGGCACTATTTTATTTGAAATAGGTTCATTTGGGAGTCCGTTAACAAAAACGTTTTCCATGCTGTCGTTTATGATTTTAACCGAACTGTTGGTGATGAAACTATATTCAAAATTTTGTTTACGTTGTTGTCGTATACCCTCTTTGATAAACACATGATCCACCCAAACTAAGGTTTTGTGATCATCATAATAACTCACTAAAAGTTGAGGAACCGTGATTTCTTGTAAACCACTGTTAAATAGATTGCCTTTCATTTTGTCCTCCTCAATACTGAGATCACTTAGCACCATGTTTTTATATAAATCAGAACCAGATACATTACCTGCTGCTTGTAAATTGAATTTGATGGGTTGGTCTTCTAATTCTATAGGTGTGAACTCATCTGGATTAAATGTTTTTGGAATAGAATCTTTAGTTTTAGACCAAGCAATACCTTCAAAATTAATTTTAAAAGCTGTTGTCTCTTTAGGCATCAATTTATGTTTGATGTGATATTTAGCATTGTAAGTCGCGAGTTCTTTATTCGCTTCATTATATAAAGTTCCTTTTAAAACAACATCTGCTGGAACATTGTCTATATTTTGAACTTCGCCAATAATGGCGTAGTGATTGTCATATTTAACAAGTTTTGCAGAAAGTACATCTAAAACAGGTTGCTTTAAAACATCTTCATGATGCGTTTGCTCAGTTGTTATGCGTCTGCGACCTTGATTAAAATAACCTGTCGTGTTATTTGAGTAGAGTTGATTTGGAGGCAAATCTGTATCGATATCTTCAGAATCCAAATACCATTTGCCTTCGTGTCTAGATAATGTTTTATAGTCTATGCGTTCAACTTTTTCAAGAGGTGTAATCCAGTTTGTTTTTACTTTGGCTGTTGCAGCACTGTCATTGAGAGTCGTGATATCTGTTTCAATAGCATCTAGTTTAGCATAACTACTTAGGAGTCCATCAGCCACAGAAACTTCTAACATGTATTGCGCAATCGTTTTGTCGCTTTCTGGGTTGATTAAGTTGTAAGCGGTTTCAAATTCTTTAAAGTCTAAAGCATCGTAATAAGCAATAATTACATTTTCGGGATTGCGTTGTGAATCATTTTTTATATAAAATTGATAACAACTAAAGCAAACGATTATGGCCAATATAATAGACCAAATATGTGTCACTTTAAGAACGCCATTTGAGAAGCTTGTATACTTTTTTTAAACTTTAAAAACACAAGTGTTTCTTTGGTTTTTGTTTTTAAGGCATGAACCCAAAGCATTTGAATATTTAAAATAAATGCTATTAAAACGGTTAACAATGGTATGATTCCCCATAGTAGTTTTTGCCATTTTGGAACATCTTCTTTTGGTAAAATAGAAGAGACTGGTGGCACATTTAAACGTTCCCAAACCATAATACCATTTTCTAATTGTCGCAAACGTTGCCACCCACAGAAATAGAGAATGGGATCGTAAAACTTATCATTAGAGAATATATATTTCAGATTGTATTTTTCTGGAGTTGTCAAAAACTGTTGTAGAGATCCAATTCCTGCGACGCCCTTAAATTTTGAATTTTCTAAACGTTCAATTGGTCTTGTGGTTAACTCGGGAAGTCGTCTAGCAGAGTGATAATTTCCATCTACAGTTAAAGCATTGGTTTGTGCGCTTAACCAAGCCATTTGATCTCCAAAACCAAGTGTTAGAAATCGCCATTTATCATGATCATCCTGATTTAGAAAGTTAACGATTGGTAACATCTTTATTTGCTGCGGTTGTGATGGTCTAAAATAACCAAGACTCATTGTGAAAATGGTCATGAATATAAACAGTCCAGCAAGAATACCACCAATGATTCTATGATAGACAGCGCCAAATTTAGATTGAATGAGTGCTTTTAAATCGCCTTGAATAAAACGATAGGCAAACTCTCCTATTAGCGGTAACGGTATTATTGATGCCCAAAGTGTAAAACGGTCTAAGGTTAGGATATTGAAAGCAGCCTCGCCTAAAACTATGCGAGGAATCGGTGTTGTACCTCCAGTACCTAAGATGGCTAAAATGGTTATAGATAAACCAAAAAACAAATAGCGTTTGCTGAAGTATCTGTAAAATATATAAGGTAATAATATGAGTAAGATGCCCCAAGGAATTAAAAAGAACACCAATCCAGATGAGGTGATTTCTAAAAAATTGTCACGTGATCCATGCGGAATAGGAACTTGAGTAATAGGATTGTTTTTTGAGTTAATCCAATAAGGTAGGATACAGCCAATAATAATGGTCAATGATAATAACCCAAAACTAATAATGCGTTTAAATAATTTAAAGAAACTAGTTAAGAATGCTTTAAAGTTTACCGCCTTCATAGAACCTGATTCCTCACTTGCACGATCCATGATAACCATTCCTATTAAGGGAAAGATAAAAAAGATCATTCCAAAAACTGGTGTGACATGATGAGAGGTTACTGTCACAGCAATAAGTGATAGTGACGTTGCTAAATACCAATATTTACCTGTTTTTAACCACAAGTAGATTTCTGGTAAGGCGTGCATTAAAACAGATATGCCTATGATGCTCGGTAATTGCCCAAAGATATGTAATGTTTCTACAAAAGATGATGAAAACACAGCAAACAGAGCAGCGTAGCCTGCTACTGTTCTATGACCCGTAATGAGAAGTGAAAATCTGTAAACACCAGTAATAAACAATACAATACTTAATAATGCAACAGAGAAGAGACCAAATTTAAGGCCACCAATCATTGAGAACAACGCAATGCTTTGATGTACTAGTGGTGGATAACTCATCACGGTGAAACCAGTATACCATTGATAGTTCCAAGGTTCAAACCAACTATGAGTATAATGATCTGCAAAAAATAAATGTACTAATGCATCATAGGTAGATTCCAAAGTAAAAAAAAGGGAAGTCCCATGAAAAGCTAATCCTAAAAGGAGTGCAGCTATTAAATATGTATTAGTGGTTTCTTTCATTTATAGTTACTGCTAATTTAATAATATAAATATAGATAATAAGTATACTGCTTTATTTATCATTTATCTATGGCAATCTACCATTCACCTAAAGTAAAGGTTATACAAGCTAAATAAAAAAAATTATAGGTCAATCGCAGTACTTTTGACCTATAATTAGCAAATAAAATCACACATTATGAAAGTTTTGGCAATAGATGATCAACAATTGGTTTTACTTCCTTTGCAAAAGAGATTAGTAGAATTAGGATACGAAGTGAAAACTGAAACAAATTCATCTAAAGCTCTAGAGTTATACGATTGTTTTAATCCAGATTTAGTGATTGTAGATATTAATATGCCTGGAATTTCAGGTTTAGATGTCGTAAAATACATTAGAGAAACTAAAAAGTCACTAATGCCAATAATGGTTTTATCTGGGAATATTCAGGTTGATATTATTACAGAGGGTTTTGAATTAGGAATTAATGACTACATGAAAAAACCATTAAGTCTAAACGAAATTTGTGCTCGTGTTAAACGATTAATTGGAGCTCCAAGTATGGAAGAAACGATTCAAGAAAGTAATGTGATGATTCAACAACGATGTGTAGGTGTTGTGATCCCTTGTTACAATGAAGAAGAGCGATTGTTAAGTAAAGAGTTTACAGATTATATAGATAAAAACACTGGATATCACTTATGTTTTGTTAATGATGGAAGTAAAGATAATACCTTAAATGTTTTACAAGAATTACAAAAAGGTAGAGAAGATTTTATCACGGTTTATGATTGTGAAAAGAATGGTGGTAAAGCAGAAGCAGTTCGTTTAGGAATGCTTCACATGACTAAAAAAGAAGATCTAGATTATCTTGGATTTTTAGATGCCGATTTATCTACAGATTTAGCAGATTTTGATGATTTAGTAAAAACAATTGAGTCTTCAGAATTTAAAATAGTAAGTGGTTCTCGTATTGCTAGAATGGGAGCAAACATTACTAAAAAGTCTGCTAGAAAAATTATTAGTCTTACCATCAATTTTATCATTAGAAAGATCTTATCAATGGATTTTAAAGACACGCAATGTGGTGCTAAAATATTTCATAAGGATGTGATTGGGATTGCGTTTGATAAGAAGTTTGTAACGCAATGGCTTTTTGATGTCGAAATATTTAAAAGAATGACGTTGCATTTTGGTTTAAAATCTGCAAAAGCAATGCTTTGTGAGCAACCATTAAAAAGATGGATTCATGCCGATGGGTCTAAGTTGTCTATTAAAGATTCTGTAAAAATTATAGGGCAGTTAGGTCAAATTGCTTGGTTGTATAGAGGAGAAAAAAATAAGAATTTAGTTCCAAATTCAACAGGCCTAACAGTAGCTTAATAATTAGTTTGTTCATGAAAACAGGAATTATAATCATATTTCATAACTACGAAAAAAAAATCGACATTGATTTTTTTGCCAACTACTGCTGTAAAGCAATAAACATCGAATTCTGCTTGGTAAATAATGATAGTAAAGATGATACGTATTTACTATTAGAGGAGATAAAAGAACAGTGCACTAATGTCTCAATTGTAAATATCAAAAAATTCAAGTCAGATATTTCCGCAGTAAAATCTGGAGCACGATATATGTTTAATCAATTTAAATTAAACCATATAGGTTATATAAATTCAAATTTATTAAACAAGCAATATCAAGATTTAAACACTGTAATTCAAGCTATTAGTGAGCATCAGGAAGTCATTATTAGATATGATAAAGAGATTATAAATAACCAAAGTAAAAAGAAAACACTATTTCAAAAATTGTTTTCGGTATTAGAGTACTTAACAAAACTAGAACTTAACAGGCACGTTGGTAATTTCTATTATCAAAGTGAATTTTAAAAACACGATAAAATGAAAGTATATCCAATAAAATTCAATCCAATTTTAAAAGAAAAAATTTGGGGTGGCCATAAATTAGGTTCAGTTCTATCCAAAGAAACAGATAAAGATAATATTGGCGAGAGTTGGGAAATCTCTGATGTTAATGGAAATGTTTCTGAAGTAAGTAATGGGCTTTATGCAGGAATAAATATCAAAGAGTTAATTATAAATTATAAATCCGAGTTTTTAGGCATGAATAATTTTGAGTATTTTGGATATAATTTCCCGTTACTTATTAAGTTTTTAGATGCCAATATGGATCTATCTGTGCAAGTTCATCCAGATAATGAGATGGCTAAAGCTCATCATGATTCTTTTGGTAAAACTGAAATGTGGTACATCATGGATAGTGATAATGATGCCAATATTGTACTAGGATTAAAAGATGAAAAGGCTAATCTAGAAATTTTGAATCATATTACTTCAGAGAATGTCGAATCAGTATTCAATAGAGAAACCGCAACAAAAGGAGATAGCTTCTTCATTCCTGCAGGAAAAATTCATGCTATTGGCGCAGGCGTTTTAGCTGCAGAAATACAACAAACTTCAGATATTACGTATCGCGTTTATGATTGGGATCGCACAGATGATCGAGGTCAAAAGAGAGAATTGCATACACAATTAGCAGAAAAGGCAACAAAACAATTTAAATCTAAAGGAAAAGTAGAATACCAACTTTCGTCTAATGAAAGTGCTAATTTGGTGAACTGCGACTATTTTACAACGAACATCTTAAATGTGAAACATACAGTTGTAAAAAGCTATGAGTACTTAGATTCTTTTGTCATTTTTATGTGTGTTGAAGGTGTCGTTAAGGTCTCAGCAAGCGGTGTGACCGAAACTATAAAAATGGGAGAAACTATTTTACTTCCAGCAATAACTAAAGACGTTGTTTTAAATTCTGAAAATGCTAAGTTATTAGAGGTTTATGTTACAGGAATGACCAAGTAAATACAAGGAAGCTTAAAATAATAAGTGTATTTTTGAATCATAAAAGATAACAATGAGTTTAGAAAGAGAATTAGGTAAGAGAGCAGATAGTAAATGTGAATTATGCGGTCGCGTAGAGCATTTAAAAGTCCATACACTTGCTCCAATAAAAGATGAGAGTTTAAATAAATCTTTATTAGCATGTAAAATTTGTGTGAGTCAAATTGAAGACCCAGAAATTACAGATGCTAACCATTGGAGATGTTTAAATGATAGTATGTGGAGCGAACATCAAGCTGTGCAAGTTGCTGCTTGGAGAATGTTATCTCGATTAAGAAAAGAAGGATGGCCTAAAGATTTGTTGGACATGATGTATATGGAAGACGAGGTTTTAGAGTTTGCTAAATCTACAGGAGAAGGTGAGGCAGATCCAGATAAGCTAATTCATAGAGATGTAAATGGTGTTATTTTGCAAGCAGGAGATTCTGTAGTATTGATTAAAGATCTTAAGATAAAAGGGTCTAGTCAAGTAGCAAAACAAGGAACTGCTGTTAGAAATATTCGTTTAGACTATGAGAACGAAACATTTATTGAAGGAAAAGTAGGGCCAACACTTACTGTTATCATAACAGAATATGTTAAAAAACTATAAGTAATGTGTTAGAGATTAGGCCAACGTGCGAATATTGTAATAAGGACTTGCCTTACGATTCAAAAGAGGCAATGATTTGCACGTTTGAGTGTACATTCTGTAAAGATTGAGTCACATTTCTAACAGAGGTGTGTCCCAATTGTGGAGGCAGATTTGAACAACGACCAATACGACCAAAACATCATCTAAAAAAAACACCCAGTTTCAGAAATCATTGCTTTTAAGCCCGTAGATTTAGGGAAACTCTCCAAAAGTCTAGTAAATAAATAACACAGTGTCTTTTAATTAGTTTGCAATCCAACCATCAATAATATCATAAATCGACTGTTGCTCAGTTGCAGGGAAACTATTAATTCGCGTTTGATGATCGCCTTTAGATTTTACAAACTTGTATAATTCTCTCTTTTTTGCAGTATCAGTTAATTCTACAGCTGTAGAACTCCACGCATCATATTCTCCATAAATAAATAATATTTTTTCTGCGGAAATATCTAAATAAGACTTGATGTCTTGCATGGCTTTTAGGTCATAATCTTTTGTAACACCTTCTGGAAAGGCCCAATCAAATTTGTAAATGGCATCTGTTTTTAAATACCCTTTAAAAGGTGCAGTTTCATAACCGTAAATACCTTGTTGCGTTAATGCAGCCCAAAAGTAAGGTTGAAGATCATCAACAGCTTGCTCTTCAAAGAAACCATAACCTACAACATCAATAAGATGTTTGTAAATGCTTTCTACAGAAGCCTCTTGTGATGGAATGCTCCCAACAGGAACTCCCCATTGCCAAAATGCAAATGAATATTCTAGAATCGTGTAGTCTATTGCTTTTTCAACACCAAACTCCCAAGTCATGTTTTTGTTAGCACCTTCATTTTGCATAAACTGTAATAAAGTTGCTCTGTTTTCAAAACATAAGTTTTGAAATGCTTCTACTTTATCACGATCAGCTTTAGTAGCCACATTTTTTAGAAACTGGTATACTCTCGGGTCTTCACGTTGATAATTTAATGGTCCAACATAACACACACTTGCATCTACAGTATTTGGAAAAAATCGACGATGCGCCATAGTGGTTTGACATCCTTTGGAGATCCCTGTTGTGATAAATTTTGCATTTGGATATATGGCATCTCTAATAGCGTTAATGATCGTAGTTTGATCCTTAGCTGCATTTTCAATGGTTAGAGTATTCCAATCAATTTGTTCTGGTCGAGAATTGTTAAAAAAGCGATGTTCAATACTTAATTGGTTGGCTTTATAATGTGCAGCGAGTTCTCCCGGGTGTTCAGAGCCAATGCCATAACCTCTAAGTTCTACAATAACAGGAAGCGTTACACTTTTAAAACCTAAGAATACACGTTGTCTAAATGTGCCTTTAGAAGCATCATTGTAATCTATAGGTTGCTCAAACCAAATTTCATAATTTTCATCAAAGTGACTAGACGGTTTTCTTTTTTCGATACGAGCGACATTTTTTATAGACGCTAGTTTTTCAAAATTTGAAACCTCTTTTAACGGTTGAGAGGCTACAATGTTTTTCGAGGTGTTGCAACTAACAATAAATAATGTGAAAAGTAAAGCGTAAAAAAGAGAGGTTGGTTTCATTATGATTTGTCTTTTGTAATGTGAGATTATTTAATTAGTAAAAATATTAAATAATATTGTATAATGTTACCGTTTTATAATAGAAAACAAGGCGAAATAGTTCTAAGTAAGTAATTTAATCTATTATAAATGTGCGTTTTATCGAATAAAAAAGTCTGTTTATAATCTAAAACCAACCAATCATACATTTAATCGAATATGTATGACTAACCCTTAAATATTTATGATATTTACAGTGTTAGTTGTTTAAATAGAATTTTGATAATTGACATAAATAATGATATTAGTTGATAGCAACCCAGAGTTATTCAGTTTAATCTAAATCATATTATTATGAACCTAGAAATTACAAATGCAAACAATTACTTCAATGTTAAAGGGTCTTTAGATAGATATAACATTCATGTTTTTAAGAAACAATTTAAAAATGTTTTTAGAAATGCAAGTGCAATTACGGTAAGTATTGAAAATTTGACAAGTATTGATCGTTATGGTGTAAGTGCAATTGCTCAGCTACAAAATGAAGCTTTAGTAAAAAACAAGCGCTTATCAATCATAGGATTTGGTAAAAATAGTTTATTCAATCATTTTAAAACTGAAGAAGCTGCATAGTGATAGTATTAGCAGGACATATCTGCTACTATTTTCCATTGACCATTAATTTTTTTGAAGATAATCATAAACACACCTCTGGCATCGCCAATTGGTCGTATTAAATGATATTCTCCCATCACCCAATAATTACCTGTTTCAATTTTAGAGATATCATTCACTACAAATCGAAGTGTGCCGCTTTCTGATTTTGTAGGATAGCCTTTTTTATAATTGGCTAAGGTGTTATCCCAACCTTTCGTCAAACCATTGCTTCCGTAAAATTTAAGATTGTCGTTTTGCCAATACCCAGCCATGAATCCCTCTAAATCATGATTGTTCCAAGCTATTTCTTGGGCAGACATGACTGCTTTAATTCCTGTTATAGCCTCTTCTGTGTTTTCCTCGGAAATTATGGGAAGCTCAACCTCTTTGATTTCTTTTTGACAAGACAATACAAGGATTAACAAAACGAACGGTACAAATTTCATACGTATATATTTAGATTTTAAATATACTTAAAATTTACAGGGCATTCTTTTGATGTTTAAAAAAAGCATCGGCCTGTAATTCCATGAGTTCTCGTGCTTTTTTGCGTTTATAGGTATAGACGTCATCTTCTTCTGCGATGTCATTGTAAATTCTATTATTAAGTGCTTGGTCTGTTTCTAACAAAATTTTACGCTGACTTACCTTTTGTTCAACCCAAGTTTTTACAGCAGTTTCTGCATCTTCTAATTTGTAATCGTATTCTCCTTTTGGTGACATTAGTTTTGCGAAAATAGGAGAAGTTTCAATCGCTAAGAACAGTAATAAGATAAATAATGAGGGGAGAAAAGGCAATTCTCCTAATGCATTAACACGAGCCATTAACCCATCAAAACCATCTATAATAGGTTGTGTTGATGCGACTTGAGCATCATAATTAGAATTAAGCTCAGTGATTTGACTTTCGGTCGCCTCAATTTTTAATTTATTATCGTTTTTTAATTGTTGTAATTCTGTCAGAGCAGCATCGTGTTTTTCTCGTTTTTCTTCATATACCGGTCCTTTACCTAGTAGGTTGGTGCCAGCTGTCCCTTCCGCTTCAGTGATATAAACATTATAAAGGGCATTGACTTCTGCTTCTTTAGTTGCTATTTGTGACTGGAGATTTAAAATTTCCGAAGATAATGCATCAACATTAGGTGTAAACTGCTCAGCTATTTGATTTTGATTGGCTAGGGTTAAATCATTCTTTTGTTCTAAAAGCACTTGATTAATTTCCTTTTCAAAAATTTTGAGTTCTAGCGGTTTTGAAATTACAATAGCAATAATGACAGCGAGTATTATTCTTGGAGATGCTTGTAGTATTTCGTCAATAATATTATTACGTTTTTTAATTGTTGACACAATAAAACGATCTAGGTTGAAAATTAATAAACCCCAAACAAAACCAAACCCAACAGCTGTAAACGCATTATCAAAAACAGTGTAAAGTGCATAACTACCAGCAATAAATGCCATAACTGCAGTGAAAAATACGGTAGCTCCAATACCTGCAAATTTGTTTTGTTCGCCTATGGCGCAATTGTCCAAAATGTCTGTATCTGCTCCAGAGCAGATGATGAAGAATTTTTTTAACATGATGAGTGTTTTTTTGATTGATTGACTATTAGAACGCAAAACCGCATGTTTTGTTACATGATTTAACATAAAAAAGCCTTGAGATATGAAAATCTAAAGGCTTTTTAGTTAGAAAACGATAACTATTTGTTGCTCTTTGGCAATATTTCAGTGTCCGCAGTTGTTGTATGCTTTGTTAAAAATACTTTGGGTGCATTAGTTGCAAGATCTTTTGTGAATATGTTGAGGTCATCGTACTTTTTAATGAGTTGAATAGCGCTGTCTGATGAGACTTTTTTTCCTTCATAGAAAAACGTAGCGTTCTTTTTTGCCATAGCGATAATATGGTCTAAACGTGATATTGATTTTGGAGGTGACGGAATATCAATTATGTCTTTATACGTATTTGGCTCATTGTCCTTAAACTCTGAGACAACCTTGCTATCACTATATACTTTGGTTATGTATTGTCCAGGAACTACGTCAGAAGCATTTACCTGATCTTTACTAATCCTTATGCCAGTTTTGCTGACTTCAAAACCTTGCCTGTTGTAATATTTTGTCGCACTATTAATGCTAACATAATAATGAGGTGTTCCTTTAATTTTTAGGAAACCCGTTTTAACTTTGTTCTCGTCCTGAGTTGGTTCGTAAACATCATCATTGGCGGTTATACTAATCATCCCGTCATCATCAGTTTTTGCTTGATGCACTTTTCTTTTGTATGTTTTTTCAAAGTCATCAATTACTGCTTGCATTTTTTCACGTTGCTCTGGTAAAGCATCCTCAGGAATTGGAGGCGGTACTGGATAATATGAACTACCATTTGGTCTATTTCCTTTTTTAACTGGAGCAGCAGGTGGTGGCGGAGGTGGTGGGAGTGTATCGTAAATGTTTTTTAAATTGTAGGTAGCTATTAGTAAATTAACTTTATTAATTATATCCTTTGGCGAGTCTTTGTCATGTTTAAAGACAATCTCTTTTGATTTGCTTTTGTCACCCGATACATTTTTAAATTCAGTTTCAACAGACTTCAAACTACCTAATTTATCATTCACCAAAAATTGCCCTTTGCTGTTTAGTAGGATCCAAGTTATTTCGCTTTTTATAACTTTTATTGGAGGTGCTGGAGCTGGAGGAGGAGGTGGGAAATTTGGATAGGGTTGCGCGTTTTCCTTTTGAGCATCACTCATGAGTTTATACAAATAATTTATACGTTCTATATCCTTAAGTTTTATGATTGGATTCTTCTTAGGCAGAGCACTTAGTTTTTTTGCAAGTTTATTATACTCTTCTACTTGTTTTGGTGTTGCCCTTTTTTGAGATGACTTTTCCATCGGAACCGGCGGAGCAGTCAGTAGATTGTATTTTTTTAACTCTTCTTGGGTAAATTGATTATAGAATTTATCAGCTTGTGCTTTTATTATTCTAAGTTCAGAATTATCTGTTTGCGGTCCTTTTAAGTAGATTTTAATTGCATTAGAATATGTTTTGATTAGTATTTTATAATCACTAACAAAAACTTCTTTATAGAACTTGTTAAAGCCATCTTTGGTATATAAATTAAATTTAAATGGTTGAGCAGGTTTTTTGCTCTGTGCATTACTATTTACATGAGAACCTACGTAATGTGCAATGTCGTTTATCTGATAGTTGTTTAATTCTGAATTTGATATTTGCTTTCTATCTAACCAAATTGCGTACTTCTTTTCATTTTTCCAAGATTCAAATTGAGCAGTTGTAGGTGTACTAGGTACTGCTTTATATAAATAAGGAGTTATCCCTTGTAAAAAAGGATACGTCTCAACCGAGTTGCGTTGCACTTCGCTCATTAGTTCATAGATAGCAACTAGGCGCTCATGTGTACCTAGAGGTATAAAAAGATTTGAAGAATTATTTAATTGCTTAACCCAATCTTTGTATTCTTTCATCATTGCATCTGTTGCACGATCCTGATATATAATTTTTAGGTCTTTGGTTATTTCTAATTCGTTTGTAATTACTTCAGAAATCTTACTATTTTCTTTTTCTACATATTCCTTTTCTGCAAAACCGTAAAAAAGAATAGCAAGTACTGGCAGAAGCAACAAGCTTCTTAGCCAAATAGATTTTTTTGATGTGTGTGTGTTCATGACTGTAAATCGTTTTTTGATTGATGAATAATTAATGGCATTTGCCAATTCTTGGTGTTGCGCATTTGATGAGAATGCGAGTAATATGGTTTGGTATGTGGATGGTTCAATTCCGTTTTGTAAAACCGCACGATCTGCTAGAAACTCATGGTTGAGTTTTACTTCGCGTTTTAGTAAATATATCAAAGGATTAAACCAAAATATAATTTGTAATACTTCTAAAAGGAGGACATCAATACTGTGCTTTTGTTTGGCATGAGTTTGCTCGTGTATAAGCACTTCTTTAGGGATTTCGTTATGTTCAAATTTGTCTTTATTAAAGAAGATATAACTAAAGAACGTATGCGGAACCTTTAAATTAGAAATTAATACATTGATAAAACCTCCTGACTTTAATTTAGGATTACGTCGTATTCTAGAGATAATATTATTAAGGTTGAGGCAAAATTTCAACAGAAAAATAAAAACTCCTAATCCGTATAATGACCATAATGTTATAAGTGTATAATCTGCTTCAATAATTTCAGGTAACGTTTCGACCATTTCAAAATCTGAGATTACAAAAGAAGTCAACTCCTCTGCAACTACAGGTTCTATGTATTCAACAAAAGTTAACGATGGCATTACAAGTGATACAACCAAAGCACTTAGTAAATAGAAGCGCTTAAATTGATGCACGCTAGATTTCTCTAACAATAGCTTGTAGAATACCATAAAAACAGCAAGACAAGCACTAGATTTTAAAAGGTAGATGAGCATAACTATTTAATTTGATGGTTATTATTGTTTTTTTATTGTCTCATTGAACCTTGTAGATTCTCTCTATATTTTATAGTAATAATCTACTTCGGTTTGTTTTTAATTTCGTTATCAATTATAGCCTTTAAATCTTCTAATTCTTCCTTTGTGAGATCTGTTTCTTTGGTAAAAAAAGAAGCAAACTGGGAAGCACTATCATTAAAAAAGGTTTTAATAAGTGTGTTGACGTGTTTAGAAAAATAATCTTTCTTCTTAACTAAAGGATAATATTCACGCGATTTTCCGTAGAGCTTATAAGCCACAAAACCCTTATCTATCATCCGCTTTAATAAGGT
>JAWUWM010000094.1:0-12405 GCA_034111845.1 Psychroserpens sp.
GTGGTGCCTATGCCTGATGCTTCTAAACCCAATACTTTTTCTGAAGTTTTAGCGCTAAAAGCATATGGCACAGCGCTAAAGCTTATAGTACCCATATCAACTAAACCAGAACCTGTATTAATTTGTGTGTTTAAAAAATGATCGTCGCTTGCCCAATCGACTTCATCAAATACACCTGTTACACCCATAGTTCCTTGTCCGATAGAAATGATGATAATCCCATTGGCATCTGTAGTTGGTGTATGTGTTTCTTGGTATACATTATTAGTTAATCCTACAGATTTATAAATTATAAACTGCACGGTAACCATTGTATTAGCTACAACAGCACTGTTATCATCTTTAATTAAGGCTTTATAATTGACACCTTGTTGAGCTGTTATTGTTACTGTAAACAACAAGAGTAATGCGGATATGATTCTATTCATGATTTATATTTATTTATACCACAAACCTAAACATAAGTAAACAATTTAACATTAATATTCGTTCATTCCCAATTAACTATAGACGAAATGTCATTTTTATAAAGACAAAATGTTTTCATAAAGCCAAAGGGTTGATTAATTCTGACCTTTTAGGACGACTTAGAGGATAATGGCTTTTTTATTAGAATCCTATTATCTTCGATATCAATAATTTTCTTAACATTAATGATCTAAGAACAATGTCCTTTTAAAGATAATGAATCCGGTAAATTTTCTTCTATTTTCTTTAGAGTATAATAGACTAAATCATTCCTTTAAACGAAAAAAACATCTCATAGGAGCACTTAAATAATTCTGACATATTTACGTTTTGCTTTACGTATGCAGTGGTTCTAAATAGAGATGATCAATGGCATTGCACTACGTAAAAAACTCCAAATTATATTTTACCCAAATGACGAGTATACCCGTCTCTTTGCCAAGCCCAATTTAGCTATAATATTAGCGCGGTGTTTCTCAACAGCTCTAGTAGACAGCATAATAAACTTAGTCTCGACACCCTTCTCTTTACCTTTTTTAATGACTTCAAAACCGGTGAGCATTGGCATTTCTTCATCTAAAATAGTTATGGTTGGTTTTAGCTCTATAATCTTAGTGAGTGCTTGTGCACCATTCTCTGCAGAAGCAATGACATTATAGCTAGACTTCTCTAACTGATCCATAAGGCCACTTAATAATAAAGGATGGTCGTCTGCTAGAACTAAGGTAATACTGTTATTCATTTTTTATACTGGGATTTGAACTAATATAGAGCTGCCTTCTGCTCTTTTACTTTTTATAGCAAAACTGCCTTTAAGCATACTGATGCGTTCTGCACTAGTTTTTAAACCTAAACTGTTTTGTGTAATCTTCTCGCTCACCTCAAAACCCTCACCGTTATCTTTTATTAAGATTTTTACCCCATCGCTTTGCTTCAAAATATTTACAATTAAGGTTTTAGCCTTGGCGTGTTTTAAGACATTGTTTACCGATCCAAATTGGCACCGACGTAGTCCCAGTATTTAATTGACCGTCCTTTAATGTCGTATTGTAAATCATTAAACCTGTCGCTGGAGCTGTAATATCATCTCTTTGTGATGTCGATAATCGTGGCATAAAAACCCTATACTTTCGGAAAAAACATCTATAATTGAAGAAGAAGAATCAGGTACTGTGGTGGCAATACCTATGTTTGTTGTCAACTATTTGTGAATTCCCAATACTACTCGTACTATCGTATTTAGCAATATGGTTAGCTCTACCACTAACACTTTTTGTCTTATCAGGATATAAGACATAAGGGACCGTCTTACAACCTGTAGTACCAAAACCTATAATATCTAATCCTGTATTATTTTGATTATTACTAAATTACCATCACTCTCCAGTGGATTGCAGCAAACACACTACTGTATGGTATACCTTCGCTAATATTAATAATAATAATGACACCATAAGCATCGGTCGTTGGTATTTTCGTTTCTTGGTACATCTTAGTTGCACCATTTAAAATGGTAAACTGCACTGTAACTTACCTATTGGTAACTACTGCATTATTAGCGTCCTTTATTAAAACTTTGTAATGATACCTTGTTAGGCAAAGACAGCTGCCGCAAACAATATTAGAACACTAGTAATAATCTTTCTCATTGATATTTTTTTATGTACCTTCTCATAGTTTCATACTTTCACAATTAGTATTACAAAGTTTATGTAATAAACCAAAAAAAAATCGATGAAAAACAGTTTGGTATAATCGAGTGATAAAAGACATATCCTTCCCTTATAGATAACAAAAAAAATCGAATCTTCGAACTGATGTTATATCATATTTAAAATGTAAAACACCTAGATAACTCAAGGCGTTTTGCGTTTTCATAAGCGTTACTATAACTTGTTTCAATTACTTTTGGGAAGTTTTTTCTGCTTACAAAAATTTCTAAAACCAATTTATAAGGATCCCTATAAACAGGTAACTCTGTATGTAATGTCATATTAAAAATAAAAAACTTATACCGTATTAAATTAAGTAACTAAAAAGCTCTAACAGCACTCACGATGCTGACCATACTGGACTTATTGGTGAAGCCGAATTACGACTAACAAAACCCTTTACCCACACCACTTCGTTCAGAACCCCCTTAGAACTCCAATAGAAATTGAAAGCACCAGAATTACTAAACCAAAAAAAACGCCTTGAGACATCAAGGCGTTTTTTTGGTTTATTTTTTTTTAAAAAATTATTCTTTTTTAATACACTTAGAATACTAATTCAAAATCATCTTGAATCACTAATCTAATTTCATCCATATCACCGGTTGTTACTAACTGAGCAATATTTTGACCATCGACTAATTCCACAGGTTGACTTTGCGTACCTATGTCATTAAAAGTCATACTGTACAAAATTCCGTTTAATGTGTATTGAACTTGAGTTGCAGTAATTACATCTGTGCCTACCATCTCTGTCTCTATTTGAACAGCGTAGTTTTCATTAACATCTAAACAACTTGATGTAATTACTGTTCCGTTTTCATTTACAAATTCTATTGAAATTGGTCTAAGACTTACATTTTCACCTCCATCACCACCACCACCACCATCATCATCACTTGAACAACTTCCAGCCATCATAAAAAAGCTACATACGATTACGTATAAAAATTTTGATTTCATAATTATTCTTTTAAATTAATTATTATTTCTCTATCCACACCTTCAGCTCTAACAACATACGTGCCTACATCCAAATTACTAAAAATTGTTTGACCATTCACAATGGTTTGTGTTGCAATAACTATTAGATTTGATAGTAATTGAACTTCAACTCCAGAAGTATTATATTCTACTTTTACCTCTCCACCATTATAACATACAGCATCTTTTTTATAATAAACTAAATCACCACCTCCAGTAACAGAACTATACTGAACAGAAACGACCCATTCTTTAACCTGAGATTCATTTTCTGATCGCACTTTACATATAACAGGATTGGTAAAGTTTAAACTATTACTTCCAGACGCTTCAAGTGTTGAATTAACAAATAGTTGCGCACCATCACTTAACTGAAATGTGGCGTTGAGTGCTGACAAATCAACACCCGTATTAACATAAAGCGCAATTTGTTGACCATCTATTACAACAGAATTCACATCTGTAGCTTCTAATCCAAAATCTAATACGTCTGCTTCATTATTTAATGCAGGACTAGCAATGCTATATGCTTGGAACAAATCGCCCTGATGTGCATTTATTTCAAAATTTATAGTTTCTGAAATATCTATAACTTGATCAGCGTTAGAATCATAAACTTTAAAGTTCACAACTTCATCATTAATATTTGAAAATACAGTTAGATAGGCATAATATCTACCATTACTTGACGCAAAAATCAAATTTGATGTACCTCTTAGCTCATCATCTACAAAAGCTCCAACTTTATCATTTTCACTTGACAAAGTTGTTCCCTCTATATTTACAAATGCCACAAATGACATTGTATATTCAAAATTATTTTCGTCTACTATCCAATTAGGATCTTGCGCATTAGCTACTGTTGTGAACAGTAGCATTGCGATTATTATGTTTCTTATTTTTTTCATCATTTATAAGGTTTTAGTGCAGTCAATATTAATTTTTAATAACTTTAAAAACCGAGTTATTATTATTGACATTTACATTTAAAATATAAGTTCCTAAAGACAGATTCGGTGCAACTCTTAAATCGTTCTCCCCTTCACCTACTGCAACTTCATTGCTAAATACTAACTGCCCTAGCATATTGTGTATTTGAAAGCTTACCACTTGACGTTGTGTTGAATTTATTTTAATATTCAAATAGTCATCAAATGGGTTTGGAGACACTGTAATTCCAAACAGCGTTTCATCTTCTAAAATAACTGGGTTTGCAATAGTACCGAGTACCAAATTACTCCTAAAAGAAAACACTTTAGTTGTTGGTTTAACCTCTAACGTATTACCTATATGAAAGACTAATTCTTCAGGTAATTCGCCATATATGGTTATAAAGCTTAATTCTTTATCTCCAATAAATTGGCTTGTTACCTGTCCTTTTAATATGCCATTAGTATCATATACAAATAAATTATTATATCCAGAAGGCATCAATACCACAGCATTCATATTTTCTGCATATTGTGTGAATTCTGGTTCAATTAAACCTTGCCCTACTAATCCGCTAGCATCACCAGAGAACCTTCCAAAATAATTTGGATATATCAAGGTTTGATTTTCGCTAGATTTCAGCATATACCCTTGTCCTTCTTCTAAGTAATTAAGTGTGCCACTCCAACCATTTATGGCATCATAAATTGCAAACAAATTTTGCGACTTAATGACATTACCATCTTGAGCATTGAAAGAAGCCAAAGCTGCATTGACTTGCACATTAGAATTGACAGGAAAAGGCACCCAGTTCCAATTTGTTTGTATTGGGAAACTCCAAGAATTAACATCTACTGGACTTCCAGTTAAAGCTAATATCTGCTCATGTGTGGTATTCATTTTATACATAAACTGACTAGATATACCTCCATTTGCACTAATCGATCCGTTCCAAGTACTATTTAATGGTTCTGCATCGTCTTTGTAATAGGTTTCTAATAATGAAGGCGAATGGCTTAAAATACGATCTGATGTTTCTAATTGCATACTTTCAGTTAGTACATTTAAATCTGAGAAATTGGGATCGTTAACATTTGTTGACACCCAAGTCCATCCCTGATTTAAAATGATTTCTTGCTCAATAACATCTGTATTTTCAAAAAGGACTGCAGTGTTTAATGTTCCAAGAACATTGTTATCTAAAAATGATACCGAAGCATTGCCATCTATGGTTGCATGTAAAACATTCCCTTCTGAAGCATCCCAAATCCTAAATTCAATAGCGTCACCAGAAGGCGAATTACTATATACCGTTAGGAATACAAAATATTCTTGATAGTCCGTTTCATATATTACATTTACAGATCCGCGAACTTCACCATTGGAGATTGCAGCAACTTGATCAAATAAATTATCTGAGAATGTGCCATCAACTCTAATTTTACCAACAATATTCATTGAATAGTCAAAATCATTAGGATTAACTTCCCAATCTGGCCCTTCACTCAAAATTTTAAGATCTAATTGTATCACTTGATCGAAACCAAAATCTGTTTCTAAACGAATATTCTCAAGATATTCACCAACAGATAATTGCGAATCTATAGTTGCAGTTACTGTAACTTCACTATTTGGAGCAATAGATCCAGATGCATTACTTAATGTTAACCAACTTGGTGCATCAGTAATACTATAAGGCTGTACATTCCCCCCTCGATTGACAATGATAAAATCAAAGCTTTGTTCATCTCCACTGTCCATAACAATATCTACGATATCATTATAACCTTGTACATACCAATCCACATCATTCTGTTGCACAAAAGCAGTCCATGTTATAGGTGACTCTTGAGTATTATTAGAACTATCGAGCATATTATTAACCGTAATATCTAATATTTGTCCTTCTAGCTCTGCCCAATTATTAATAACAGGCTCTATAATCATCTCATCTCCGTTTATGACATAATTGACCTGAAAGTTAATTAATTGACGTGCTGGCTTAATAGGTGGGACATCGTTAGAATAATTAACCGCTCCACTACTTAAAACTGCAAGACTTGGTATCGTACTTTCGTTTGTAAATGCATGATAATATCTCGGTGGATTACCAGTTGCTGGATCAGGTTCATTCATTTGAGCATAGAGTAATAAACCCGTACTTACAAGGTCGACCTCGTTGTAGCGATCTCTATTGATTTGATCTACATTACGAAGGGTATTCCATAAACGGAATTCATCTATTTTACCAGCAAACTCATTATCTATAGTTTCTATACCTGCTAAGTCAATAGAACCACGAGCTCCTAACCATGCTTTATTACCAGAAAAACCTCCAATATCTGCCATTTGATTAGATGACACTTGATCACCGTCTAAGTAAGTTCTTAAAGACCCTACTCTATTGAAAAGTAGTGCAACATGATGCCAATTGCCATCTGCTACATTCTCTGAGACCAATAAGCTAGAGTTCCCTTCACTTTCTAAAGAGAGTTGCCCTGAGGTATTAATATCTATAGCCCACTTATTTGCAAATCCATTAGATTGTACAATATCAGAACCATCCCCTCTACCATTAGAGAATAATGTCGCTTCTTGCACTGTACTTGTTTTTACCCAAAAGGATAGTGTTGCATCCATTTCGGTATTGAGTTGCACAAAGCCAACATTGTCTAATTCTAAATATTGAGAACTCGCAAACTCATATGAGTTACCTTTTGGTTTTATATCCCAAGATGTATTTACGGCTGCATGCTTAAAGAATGCCAAATCATAAGCAATATCACCATTACCTTCATTCATTGGCCAAAAGCCTAAAAGGTTAGCTTCATTACCAATAATTTGAGTAAAAATATTAGCCGAAGCTTCAGATAATGTGAGTGATTTACTCCATAATCTTAAATCGTGAATATTACCTACAAACGTATTACCACCCAACACTAAAGCACTACTATTAGTAAATTGCGCATTCGGTGTTCCAGAAGCTGTACCAATTACAGTAGAGTCTTCTATGATTTGAAGATCACCTGTCGCATTGCTATACGAAAAGGAATAATGATGAAATAATCCGTCATCATTTATGGGGCCACTAACCGTAGTTCCTCCAATAGTAAAACCAATCTGACCGCTATTTAATGACACATCAATTCCATTTTGTTGCGACATAATCGTTGCAGAAGATGAAATGGTTTCATTTTTTAACCAGAATTCTAATGAGAAGTCTCCCGCAATAATTCTCGGACTCTCAATTGTTGCTGTGTTAGCAGCACCATCAAAATATAAAGACACACTATTATTAATAGGTAATTGATTGGTCTCTCCTTTAATTTCAATTGTACTTATAGCATTATTATAAAAAATGTTCTCATTAAAGGCTACTTTTAAATCTTCACCTGCAGATAGAATCCCATCAATTGGTAATGGTGTTCCAAATCGTTTTGGTGCATTAACGTCTATAGAACCTGTAATGACTTCAGAAATATATTCTGGTCCATTTAAACATTCAGATTTCGCTCTAAACTCATAATCACCATCTTGCAACTGCAAGCCAATAATATCGAATGGAAACGTAAGATCTGGAGTTTCAATAAGCTCAATCTCTGTTTCACCAGCAGCTAAAGCTTCATCATAAAGCTCTTGTGTGTTATAATACGTTGATAAACGCGCCCATGTTGGAGACCCAGATATTCTGTATTGTAAATCAATGCTTTTAAAATTATTAAAGGCTTGATTAAACCCGGTCATTGTAACATTTAATGCATTTGAAGATCCATCTGTATTAAAGGCTACATCATTGTTATACACCCAATTTTCTAGAGGTGCACTAATTTCTACTTCTGTACAAGACGGTACAAAATGTGCTGAAATTGCAACTTGATCAAATACATTAACAGGATCGCAAAGTGATTGTACAACAATCATAATATCCTCATAATCAAATTGCGCTTCGGCAACCTTAGCGACTGTTAGTGTATATTCTACTGTTTGACCATAAGGCACAAAAACTACTGTTCCATTGGCTGCCAAGTTTATATCGGCACTATATGGATTGGTACCAGAGGCAACTATTAACTCAAAATAATTAAAACTTGCAGCATCACTAGTCGCATCTGCCAAGTTTTGAAGTAGTAAGGTAAACTCTGCATTATTGCTTTCGGGTACATTAAAAACTTCTGCAACTTCAACCGTTATTTGCGGATCTTCTGCAGGCTGTGTTGCAAAACTTAATTGCTCACCATCAGCACCAAGTATTTCTGGAATACTATATTCTGGCCTATTTGGACCATACAAATCGAGTGGATTTGCAACAATATAAGCTTGCAAGTTTGATAAATAGCTACTGTATGATGCATGATCGTAATAATTTGATAATTCTGCACCTTCGTAAGGACAAGACGTTCGTCCTCCAATAGTAGAGAATATTGGTCCGTAACCATCAAACATATTTACGATATCTACACTTAACACATTTGCAGGATCATTATCACTAAAAGTATAACTTACCGATACCGTTGCTGTTTCTGAATTTGTTAATTCTGAATTGGAATCTGAATTTACAAACCCCTCTGTACTATTTTCTACACCTACTCCATTTATCTCAACACCTAATGTAGTGCCAATTGATGCGTCTAATTCTACATTATAAAATGTTGAATTATTATTAACTACGATGGTTTCAACAGTTCTTACTATTTCGCCTACACCAGAATCAAAAGATATATTTTCAGCAAAATTAGCGTCAATTAAGGCTCTAATATTTGTTGCTGATGTAAAATTCTCACCTGTAAATGGGTTGTCTTCATCATTAGCGATAGCCTCTTCAATACTTCCTAAATAGGTATCTAGGATAGCCAGTGTTTCAGCTTTTAAATTTTCTCTATCATAGAGCGCACGATATTTACTTTGTTCATTTTTTAAAATAGTTAAACGCCATAAATTGATTTGTTGCACATAAAACTCGCGCTCTAAAACACCATCTTCTCCTGGAATGGATTGTCCGATATCAATATTCTCGATGATATCTAATATATCTTCAATAAGCGTATCAATAATATATTTCTGAGAATAGACAAATAGTGTCGCCCCCGGTTCTTCAACAAAAGACAAGGCTTTTTGAGTGCTTATATTTAACACCTCGCCATTACTATTTGTAAGCGGTATAAAATCCCCATCACCAATTACATCTGCAGACGCTTGCACATTATCGTAAGACCCATAATAGTAATTATTGGTTTGCCCTATGTACAAATCACCTTCAGACCCCACAAATTCTGGGTCACTACTCGTAGAAATCGCCTGAGAGAATGTATAGGTTTTGGTTAATTCTTCACCTGTTTTTGATGATGTTAAAACCTGTAATCCTAATGAAGCATCAGCTGTAAGATCTCCTTCAAAAACTGGTCCTGCAAGACCACCACCAAAAGCAAAATCTACTCCAGCACTTACTGTTGTTTCTCGAGAGAAACCTCCTGCAGATGTAAACTCATTACGTTTTGTAAAGGTGATACTTTCGCCTTCTTGAATTGACGCAAAACTATTAGATCCTGGAGGATCGCGTAAAATAATGTCTGGAATTTCTGGAGCTGTTGTAATAAATGCTTGCTCACCATCCGATTGTCCACCAAGAATAATACCTGTTCCTATTAAATCATCGGCTGCCGGATTTAGAGCTAAAATATTGTAACTAATTTCTATGGTATTCGTAAAAGGAGCAAAAACATTTGGCATACCCCCTTTAAACCCATACACAATAATACTTGGGTCGGTTTCACTACGTACTACTGTTTCACTATTAGCTAATGCTAAATTATTAGTTACCACAAGTTCACCATCTATTATAGGAACCAAGTCTTCTACAGCACTACCTGAGTCGAAATTTGAATAACGTTCAAAACTTTTTAAGGTAATTTCATACGGTAAAAATTGTGTGTAAACAGGATGATCAAAATCTTCGGTTGAAATCGAAACTTCGTCTGGATCACCTTCATTTAAAACCACTTCTGTATCTGACGTTTGTTCGAGAACTTGCAATTTAGGAGCCGAACGGTAGGTAAAGGTTTTAAAATAATGATATGCATCTCCTTGTTCTACCTCACCGTTAGGATACGTAAATTCTGGAATTATTACATCGCCAATAACAGCAGCATTTAAAGTTTCCTGAGCACCTAAAAGACTAATATCTAACGTATTGTTATTAATATTTACGCCTCCTAATTGACTTATTATATAGTTTATTGGTAAAATATCTTTACGATATTCACCAGTTTCAGGATTGGTCTCAAAAACAAAACGTGTTCTGTCATATGGTTGGTATTCTAAAGTAATAGTGGCCGTACCAATATTATTTATTGAACTAACCTCGTAAGTTTGATCGATACCATCAGCATCTGTATATGTTGGTGCATATGTACCTTCACCTCCAAACCCTATTGGTTTTTGAGGCTGTACTGAGCCACCTACAACACGACCAACCGCAGTTACTCTTGTGTTATCTATAAATACAACTTGGTTTAAAGCATCTTCAAAAAATTCGTGAAATGTTCCTGTTTCCGCAGGAAATCGTCCATTAAATTCAAACTCATAACCGTTTTTTTCTAATCTAATAAAATGCTCTCCTATAGGTACATTTATTTCAAACTCACCATTAGCATCTGTAAGATCGGGTTGATTGTTTTCATCTAAAACCAACTGACCATCTATAAAAATTTGAACGCCTTGAGATGCTATTGGAGCATATATATCTAAGTAATCATCTGAAGGATCATCTGCAAGTGTCCCAGCATTAAGCCAATACTTGCCTTTATCATAGAAGGTGCCGAGTATATCGTATTGATTATAGCCTCCATCAATAATAGCGCCTTGACCAGGAATGGTATTTCCATTTTCTAAATCTCCATCAGCTACTTCTCGATCTGATGGGAACACACCACGGGTATCAAATAACACTTTACCTCTAAACACAAATGAGGATTCATCTATAAAATCAATTTGATTCACCACTGCTGAACCTTGACCTAAAAACACCAATTGCTGTGAAGGGTTAAATTGATGCCCATTAAACAACGGTGTAATCGTAAACGATTCTCCTGTACCAGAATACGGTATAGACGTAATTTCGTAATTACCACTATCATCTGTAACCCCTAAAACGCCTAACTGACTTGCGTTTGGTACATTATTAGCAGAATCTGGAATGGAAGGATTATAATTTTCCCACGAAACAGCATTAGCGTCTGTTACATTTAATCTTAGTCTTCCGTTATTCTTATTGTAGTTAAATCCAGTTCTTGAAACATCGTAGGTAAAATCGCCAACACCCTCATTAGCCCTTAAATATGATATTAACCGCGAATCGTTTCCGCTTATATAACGTCTATAATCTGTTCTAATAACGTCATCTATTAATTCGTAAGTGACTTCGTTTGTGACTTCGTTTGTGTCTTCGTTTATGACTTCGTTTATGACTTCGACAAGTACATTTAATTCGTCATCCCATATTCTAATTTCATCTATAAAAGCTGTATTATTTCCTCCAACATGCACATTAGTCCATTCTTCAATAGCTAAGATACTTATAGCAGTTGGTACTGTAACATTAAAACCTTCATACACACTTACATTTTCTTCACCTTCATTTTCAATTAAGAGCATTAATGCGCTGTATTCGTCATTTATAGCTCTACCATTTACATATAATACAGGGATTTGCCCATCTACAATTTGTATTGAAAAATGAGTATATGTGGTATTAAAATCTGAAACTGGCACTAAAATATCATCACCTCTTGAATCTATATTACCGGACGGAAAATAATTATCCAAGGTGTAAATAGCACCACCTATATTAACTTCTAATGCATTTGAAGCGGCTAATAATCTCACATTAACATCTAAGGTATTTGTAGATTCTTTGAGTCTAAACAAACGTATAGGAACGCCAGCATCGCCAACAAAAGCGGTTTCTGGTTTTAACCAAGCCTGTAATGTGGTCGCTGAAGTTATTGCTCTACTCATGCTTCTTATATCCAAGAAGCCATTATTAGGAATCCTTAATGCAGATCCTAAATCTGACGTTGAACCATCAGACTCTGCAAGTATAGTCACATCTTTTACGGGACTACCACCTGCATAACTTACATTACCGGTAACAATAGCTGTGGGGTTTCTAAACCCTAAACCTGTAATAAAATTAGTATATAATATTTCTTCAGACTCTATACCATCTGCTACTATTTTATATTCGTATAATACGCCACCTTCTACATATTGGTCTTCGTACTGTGTCTCATCTCTAGAAACATTACTAACAAAA
>JAWUWM010000095.1:0-20948 GCA_034111845.1 Psychroserpens sp.
ATCTCGTCGTTTTTAGACGTTAAATCAAATTGTGCAATACCATCTGCTGATAAGTCATCACAAACTTCTAATGGTGTTTGTATTGCGCCTAATTGTGGGGTGGGATTGAATATTAAAATAAGTTCTAGTGAAAGTACACAATCTACGACTACCGCAGCACTATCTACACGCACATAAATTATTTGCTGGTTCTTGACAATATTATTGTACGGGCTTAACAATGGGTTCACATCATTATTAGCATCTGCAATCGTCTCATGATAACTTACAGAAAGATCTGGATCACCTCCTGTTATTCCATCGTCTAAATCAGTTAAAGTAAACACTCCAAAACCATCACTGTCTAAATCACAGTATACTAATGGTGCTGGTATATTACCTATTTCTGGTTCTGGCCCTGAAATATCCCAAGTACAAGTGATATCATTAAAGGTTGTGATTTCCCAACATTCGAGATCAGTTGGCTCTATAGGTTGAGTTCCCGTAACATCCCAATTACAAGATGTAGTATTAAAAGTTGTTGTTTCATAACACGCTAACGTTGGTTGAATGGGTTGTGCTCCTGTGATATCCCAACTACAAGTCACTGTATTAAATATTACTGTCTCCCAACACTCTATTGTTGGTTGCGTTGGTTGGATTCCTGTGATATCCCAAATACAAGTCGTTAAATTGAAACTCGTTATCTCCCAACACTCCAATCCTGTAGGTTGAATTGGTTGAGTACCCGTAACTTCCCATAAACACGACGTCGTGTTAAATGTTGTAGTTTCCCAACACTCTAATATTGGTTGGATTGGTTGAGTTCCTGTAACATCCCAATTGCAGGTTATTGTATTGAAACTCGTTACTTCCCAGCACTCCAATCCTGTAGGTTGAATTGGCTGCGTGCCTGTAACCTCCCATAAACAGGTTGTACTGTTAAGTGTTGCTTTTTCCCAGCATTCTATTGTAGGCTGAGTAGGTTCTGTCCCTGTGATATCCCAACTACAAGTTATTGTATTAAAACTCGTTGCTTCCCAACACTCCAATCCTGTGGGCTGAATAGGTTGAGTACCCGTAACTTCCCATAAACATGTTGTACTATTAAGTGTTGCTATTTCCCAACATTCAGTTATTGGTTGAATTGGTTCTGTCCCTGTGATATCCCAACTGCAGGTTACAGTATTGAAATTAGTTACTTGCCAACACTCAAGTCCTGTAGGTTGAGCTGGTTGCGTACCTGTAATTTCCCAGTCGCAGGTAAGGTTATTAACTGTTGCTATTTCCCAACACTCTAAAATAGGTTGGCTAGGTACTTGAGTAATAATAATTTCAAAAACATTAGAAAATGTATTACAATCGTTATTATTCAAATTAGAAGCAAATTCTGCTACTTTGGCTCTGTAGTACGTTGTTGTTATAACTCCAGAAACAGGTAAAGTTTCATCTGTTTCTCCAGCGATATCCGTCCAAGAAATAGTATCCATACTTTCTTGCCATTGATAAAAGTGACTATTAAACACGACATTATCTGGTATTGCTGTTAGTGTTGTATTATATGGTGTAGAACTACTACATAAGGCAACAGAATCATCATTGTCAGAATTTAATACTTCAATAAAATCGCCACAACTTTTAAAAGTAATATCATCAATAGCTAAATCATTTCCACATCCTCCTGCACCATTATTAATCATCTTCAAAATAATTGATGTCTGACCTGGTATTGTTTGAAAAACTAGAGCATATTGATCCCAAATTGGTGTATTACTACTGTTAATATTTCCAGTATCTCCCGATGCTAATAAATTAGTATCTGTATTATCCCAAATTTCAAATCTTACGTTAACTGGAATTGCTCCCGCTCCACAAAAACCTCCAGCTGGTGTGAGGTTTAATATCCAAGATGAAAATTCATAAGACGTGTTTTCACATAAAAAATTAATTGGTGTTCTATAAAACTCTCCAGCTGCTGCTGCTGAATTAACAACAAGCATTCTTCCATTGGTATCGTCTGGTGTGTGGTCCTGAACGCTAAACCAATCAAAATAACTGGTATTACTACTTACAGTATACAAACCATCAAGTGGTTCGCCTCCATTAGCATAAGTATATGTGGTTGTTCCTACTGGTAAAGGTGAATCTGAAAGGCCTGTACCAAAATTTTCATCAAAAATTGGATCTCCAGAGCTTCCTTGGCAAAATCCTAATTGAGCAAATACAGTTTCCGAAGAAAAAAAAAAGCTGAAAATTATGATTAAATTAAGACTATTAAAATGCTTTCTCACGTATATATTATTGAACTATCAGTTTATGATTATTATATGCTAACGCTAAAATTAAATGAATATATACTTATGTTTATAAAATAATCACAAAAAAAAACAACTATAACGTTTTCGTAAAGCTTATGTCTAGGTTAATAAATTATATCAAGAGGAATAAGAAGAAATCAATTGTGATTTTTACCCTTTTCATAGGCTACTCTTTTTGTTTACCGAGTGACTTATTCAAAGACCCAACAGCAACTGTAATTACCAGTGAAAATAATGAACTATTAGGAGCGCAAATAGCATCTGACGGACAATGGCGTTTCCCACACAATGGTAGCATTCCAGATAAATTTGAAATATGTATCGTTCAGTTTGAAGACGAGTACTTCTATAAACATCCTGGGTTCAACCCCATCTCCATTTTTAAGGCACTTAAAGATAATGTGAATTCTGGAAAAGTAAAACGTGGTGGAAGCACACTAACACAACAAGTCATCAGACTATCTAGAAAAGGACAGCCGAGAACGTATCTAGAAAAAATAAAAGAAATTATTTTAGCAACGCGATTAGAAGCAAGAGATTCTAAAGAAGAAATTTTAGCCTACTACAGCAGTAACGCGCCTTTTGGAGGCAATGTTGTTGGACTAGATGCTGCTTCCTGGCGTTATTTTAATAGAGATGCGCACCAACTTTCTTGGGCAGAAAGCGCAACATTAGCTGTTTTACCAAATGCACCTAGTTTGATTTATCCTGGAAAAAACCAAGAACGCCTTTTGCAGAAACGTAACCGCCTACTAAAAAAACTCGTTGAAAATGAGATTATAGATTCTTTGACTTACAATTTATCAATTGCCGAAGTTTTACCTCAAAAACCGTATCCTTTGCCTCAAATCGCTCCTCATTTACTTCAAAAAGTCGCGAGAATAAATCGTGGAAAACGAACACAAACTACTGTAGATAGTAAACTTCAAGAGCGTGTCAATTATATTGTAAAAACCCAATACAACATCTTAAAACAAAATGAAATTTATAATGCCTCTGTTTTAGTTTTAGACGTTCGTACTAGAAAGGTTCTCGCCTATGTTGGCAATACACCAACAGATAGAGCACATCAAAAAGATGTGGATATAATAGACAAACCGCGAAGTACCGGTAGTGTATTAAAACCGTTTTTATATGCTGCCATGTTAGATGCTGGAGATTTACTGCCTCATACATTGGTTACAGATATACCCAGTCAGTTTGGGAGCTATAACCCAGAAAATTTCAATAAACAATATGATGGTGTGGTACCTGCGAGTCGTGCTTTATCTCGTTCTCTAAATGTACCTGCCGTGCGAATGCTTCAGGATTTTGGACTAGATCGCTTTCATCAATACTTAAAGAAATTACAGCTCAAGGACTTAAAATATAATGCCAATCACTATGGGCTATCGCTCATTCTTGGAGGCGCAGAGAGTAATCTTTGGGATCTATGCAAAAGCTATGCGTCACTATCATCAACCTTAAATCATTTTTCTGAAACGTCCAGCGCGTATTACACAAACGAGTTTGTTGAACCTACTTTTTTTGCTTCGGAAACGATAAACTTTGGAGAAAAGTCTGCTAAAAAAACACTATTTGATGCTGCATCCATTTACCTCACTTTTGAAAGTTTGAAAAAAGTAAACAGACCTCAAGGCGATGAAAGTTGGGAGTTTTTTGATGACTCGAAACAAATTGCCTGGAAAACAGGAACCAGCTTTGGCTTTCGTGATGCTTGGGCAATTGGCGCTACCAAAGATTTTGTGGTTGGTGTTTGGGTTGGGAATGCAGATGGTGAAGGTCGTCCAGGATTAGTTGGTGTACAAACAGCAGCTCCTATTCTATTTGACGTATTTGATATATTACCCAACAGTGACTGGTTTGATAAACCATACGACGAGATGCAAGAAATTTCTATTTGCTCGAAAAGTGGACACCGAGCATCTCCAAATTGTGATATTACGGAGCAGAATTATGTTCAAAATAGCGGATTGAAAACCGAGCCTTGTCCATATCATATTTTAACTCATGTTGATGCGACAGAAACCTATCAAGTCAACTCTTCCTGTGAGAATTTAAGCGTTATCAAACATAAATCTTGGTTTGTATTACCCCCTTTAAAAGCGCATTATTACAAGAGTAAAAATCCGTTTTATAAACCACTACCAAAACTGCGTTTAGATTGTATGGGAGAGCATAAAGTGTCAATGGATTTTATTTACCCTAAGCGTAATAATACTATTTTCCTTCCAAAGGATTTCAATGGTGAAACCAATGAGCTCATTTTAAAGATTGCACACTCTAAACCAGAATCTAGCGTGTATTGGTATCTTGATGAAACATATGTTGGCACCACTAAAGATATTCATGAACTAGCCATTCTTCCGAAGACAGGAAAACACACCATAACCGTGGTTGACGAATTTGGAAATGAAGTGAAACGCTTGATTTCGATTTCAGAGTAAAATATCGTTTAAATTATTACCTTTACCTTCATAATTTTAAAAACCACCAACCATGTACGATGTTGTTAAAGTGATTCACTCTTATTGGGCTTATCTTGTATTTGTTATGCTAGTTATTGCTGCTTTTAATGCATTAATAAAGTTTTTTGGAAAAAAAGAATTTCATGCTGTAGATTTTAGAATTTCACTATTCACTCTTATTGTCACACACATTCAAGTACTTATAGGTATCGTGCTTTTCTTTGTTTCAAATTATATATCAATTATCAGCGATATAGGAATGGGCAAGGTTATGAAAGATGAAACCTTACGATCAAATATTATTGAGCATCCTTTTGCTATGATTCTTGCTGTTGTGTTTATTACAATGGGATATTCTAAGCATAAAAAGAAATTAACCTCTAATTCAAAATTTAAAATATTAGCTATTTTTTATCCACTAGCATTGCTATTAGTACTGGCTAAAATTCCTTGGAATGTTTGGTTCTAAAAATTTTAACATAAAAAAAAATGCGCTATCAATTTGATAGCGCATTTTTTTTTAGTCTTAACTGTATATTTAACCTTTAACCTCTTTAATTAAATACACGTAAACAGGAAAGTGATCACTAAAGCCTCCAGTAAATCCGTTCGAAAAACTTCTAAATGGATACCCTCTATAACGTCCTCTTTTATTGGTTAAATATTGTTTATTGTAAATTCCTGCCTTATAAAACCTAAATGAAGAATAGTCCTCTTTTTTAATCAACTCTCTAGTAAACATAATCTGATCAAATAAACTCCAAGCATCTCTATATGCTGTTGTTCCATAACCGTTCTTCGTAAACATATCGTCATAAGGGTTATACAAACCTTTCAAATCAACATCCTCTTTATCACTCTTTGCGTTTAAAACGACTTTCACACTCTCATTTGTAGGATCATCATTTAAATCTCCCATAATAAAAACCTTTGCGTAAGGGTCTTTGACCATTAAAGAATCTTTAAGGTGTCTACTCACTTTTGCTGCAGCAACACGATTTGCTCTGCTTCTCGCTTCTCCTCCACTTCTCGAAGGCCAGTGATTAACAATAATGTGAATAAGATCTCCATCCAACTTACCACTTACTAATAATTGGTCCCTTGTTTGTTTACGTTTTCTTGTTTTATTATCATAAATTTTAACCTCATATGAGCCATGACTAATTGGTCTAAAAAGTGATTTTTGATATAATAAGGCAACATCAATACCTCTAGCATCTGGCGATTCGTAATGGATAATTCCGTAATCTTTAGCCAATAAAAGAGGATCATTAACAACATCCACTAATACATCTCTATTTTCTACTTCACAAACCCCAATAACAGCTGGAGTATTACCTGTAACCTCAGCTCCAATATCGGCAATAACACGTGCCATGTTTTTAACTTTATTTACATAAATAACCTCTCTATCTACCTTAATTTCCATTATCGGACTTTTCTCATCAAACTTAGTGACGTCATTAATAGTATCAAATAAATTTTCCAAATTGTAAAACGCGACAGTATGGATTTTGAATCGTTTTTCTTTTTTCTCCTCCTGAGAAAAGCTACTTAATGTGATTAAAAAACAAAAAAGTGTTAATGAAAAATATTTAAGTCTCATAGTATGGATTGATATTATTGGTGTGATATTAGTAAAATCGAACCAAAAGTATGTATTTATTATAAAAAATGTAAATTTGAGTGGGTTTATATAGCTAATACTTATGGCGTAACCAAATTATTAACTAAAAATTAAGCATGAAAAAAGGTTTTTTTATTTTATTGTTTGCGATGTTTACTGTGCTCACATCATTTGGGCAGGATACAATCGTAAAAGGTAGCGTGCTTGATGGGACTACTGGCGAACCTATTCCTAATGTAACTATTACTATTGAAGAAACTGGTCAATTTGTAAAGACAGATGTCAATGGTGAATTTCAATTTCTTGGCATCGTGCCTTTAGGTGAACAAGTTTTAAAAGTTGAAAAAATAGATTACGAAACCAAACGTTATCCTATAATTGTTAACGAAAGTAAAACAGTAGATATTAGTGGTATGACACTTGATTATGATTCAAGTGATAAAAAAGATTTATTTATTATTTCAATTTCTGATGATAATCTAAATAGTGAAGACGATGGTCTTACAGATAATATCTCTGGTTTGCTCCAAGCCTCAAGAGATGTGTATTTAAATGCAGCTGCATTTGATTTTAGTGCAACTTTTTTTAGACCAAGAGGTTTAGATAATGGCAATGGTAAAGTACTGATCAATGGTATTGAAATGAACAAACAGTTTAGTGGGCGCCCACAATGGGGAAATTGGGGTGGCGTAAACGATGTTCAACGTAATCAAGAATTTACTATGGGTATGTCTGCAAACGACTATACTTTTGGTGATTTAGCAGGTACAAATAATATTATAATGAGAGCCTCTAAATACAGAGAAGGAGGTCGCGTATCATTCGCCTCTGCCAATAGAAGTTATACAGGACGTGCCATGGCAAGTTATAATTCTGGTATCCTTGAAGGTGGTTGGTCTTATTCTGTGTTAGCTTCCCGTCGTTATGGAGATGAAGGTTTTGTAGATGGAACATTATACGACTCTAATTCTTTCTTTGCTGCTGTTGAAAAAAAAATCAACAACAAGCACAGTATCAACTTTACTGGTATTTATGCTCAAAACCGAAGAGGACGTTCTACAGCAATTACACAAGAAGTATTTAATTTAAAAGGAAACGCTTACAACCCACTTTGGGGAGAACAAAATGGTAAGATTAGAAATTCTAGAATTAGAGAAATTAGTGAACCAGTTTTTATGTTAAATCACTTTTGGGATCTATCATCAAAAACGAAGCTTAATACTAATGTGGCTTATCAATTTGGTTCAATTGGAAATACAAGAGTAGATAATGGAGGTACGCGTTTGGTAGACTTTAATGGACAAAGCTCATATGTTGGTGGTGCAAGAAATCCAGATCCGTCCTATTACCAAAACTTACCTAGCTACCACTTACGTTTTACAAACCCGACGTCTTACAACTATCAACAGGCCTATTTATCAGAACAAGATTTTAGAAATGACGGTCAATTCGATTGGAACGCATTGTATCTTGGAAATGACATTTTAAGAAATCAAGGTGGGAATTCTATTTACGCTATCCAAGAAGACAGAAATGACGACACACAATTTAGTATTAACACCATATTAGATACCGAATTATCAGAACGAATTAGATTAAATGCCAATGTAAGTTACAGAAATCTTAAAAGCGAAAATTTTGCTGAACTTAAAGACCTTTTAGGCGGTACCGGATTTTTAGATGTTGATTTCTTTGCTGAGCAAAGTGCAGGAGGAACTGCTGTTTCATTAGAAGATTTAGCGCAAAGTGATACAAACAACCCAAATAGAATTGTACAAGAAGGTGATCGCTATAAGTATAATTACGAAATCAATGCAAATGTAATTAGCACGTTTGTTCAAGCACAATTTAAATATCACAAAGTAGATTTCTATGTTGGTGCTAATTTTTCTCAAACATCGTATCAAAGAAATGGACTGTACGAAAACGGAAATTTCGAAGGCAATTCATTTGGAAAAGGTGAACAACTTAATTTTTCAAATTATGGTGTAAAAGCAGGAGCAACATACAAAGTAACAGGGCGTCATTTAATAGACCTTAACACAAGTTATTTCACTAAAGCACCAACTATTCGTAATTCATTTAGTAATGCAAGACAAAATAACAATACCGTTACAGGTCTTGAAAGCGAAGTTGCACAGGCCATAGACCTAAGCTATATTTATAGAAGTCCAATAGTAAAAGCAAGAGTAACTGCTTTCTATACTGGATTTCAAAACGGTGCAGACGTAGGTTTTTATTTTACTGAAGATTTAGCGGGATTAGGAATTGATCAAGGGGATGCCTTTGTGCAAGAAGTAACCACTAATATTGGAAGACGTAATATTGGCGTAGAATTCGGAATTGAAGCTCAGATAACACCAACCATTAAATTAAAAGGAGCAGCCTCTATTGGTCAATATACCTTTACAAACAACCCTAATTTATATTTAACTAGTGATGATTTTGATGGAGAACTTACTTTTGGTGATGGTACAACTAATCTCAAAGATCTTCATCTTGCTGGCGGTCCAGAACGCGCTTATCAAATAGGGTTTGAATATCGTGACCCAGATTATTGGTGGGTTGGAGCAACATCAAATTTTTTCTCGAATGCTTATGTTGATGCCAGTGGATTAAGACGGTCTGGAAACTTCACAACAGATTTTGATGGTCAACCTATTCTAGATTATAACGAGGATATCGCTAGAGACCTATTAAAACAAGAGCAGTTTGACAATTACATGTTAGTCAATATTATAGGCGGTAAATCTTGGAGGATTGACGGATACTATTTAGGTTTTTTCGCAACTGTAAATAACGTTTTCAATCAAGCATTTAGAACAGGGGGATTTGAACAATCAAGATTAGGAACTTATGATCGTATTTTAGAAGATACATCGCGCCCTAATGGAGAAGTTTTTGGTTCTCGTTATTTCTTCGGAAATGGGACAACTTACTACTTAAACGTTTATGTAAGATTTTAAAAGATAAAAAATAATAGCCTTATGACAAAGGAAAAAAAATAGAAATAAAATGAAAACAATGAATTTAAACAAAATTTTACTACTTCTTATAAGTTTAGTAGTATTCAGTGCTTGTGTTCAAGATGATGATTTTGAAACACCTAATATAACCATTGTAGAACCAACACTAGATGGCCCTGTTGTAACGATGAGTTCTGTTGTTGGTGATTTAATTCAACAACAAAATAATGACGAGAATGAAGAAAATGACGTTATTAACTTTGATAATGAAACCTCAACAGTAATCTATGATTTTGAGGGAGGGAATAGTGATTTTATAGCTGGTTATGTCATTTCATCTGACGAAGGTGGAAATTTCTTTGAAGAAATAATCATTCAAAATAAATTAGAAAACCCAACAATAGGTATTAAATTACTAATAGACGTTAATCCCCTTTTTACAAAATACGAATTAGGAAGAAAAGTATATATTAAGTTAGATGGCCTAGCTGTAAGTATTGAAAATGGGCTTTTAACCTTAGGAATCAGTTCTACTGGTGGACCTAATAAAATCCCCGCAACTTTAGAAGATTTAACGATTTTTCGTTCTGCAGAAACAGGAACTCTTATACCATTACCTCTGGAGGTTAATGAATTTACAAATGACAAAACAAACTTATTTATTCAACTACAAAATGTGCAGTTTAATAGAGACGAAGTTTTAGGCGACGAGCCAAAAACTTTCGCAGCAGAGCCATTAGACGAATTTGATGGTGAGCGCATTCTAGAAGGGTGTAATACAGGAAGTGCAACTATATTTAGCACTAGCACATTTGCAGATTTTAAGTCTTTAAGCTTGCCCATTACGAGTGGCTCAATGAATGTGATTTTAACTAAAAACTTTTTTGGAACTGAATTTAATGTAAGCATAAATTCTCCAGAGGATATTATGATGACCAATACTGAAAGATGTGATCCAATTGAGTTAGAATGTGGCTTAGCAGATACAACTGGAACTAATAATATATTTGAAGATGATTTTGAAGGACAATCTGTTAATCAATTAATTTCAGGGAATGGTTGGACGAACTTTATTGAAGCTGGGTCTGAAGGATGGGAAGCGTTTACTGCTGGAGGAACAAATGCTTCGCAAGGTGTATCTGCGAGAGTTGGAGCATTTAATTCTGGTGATGCTAACAATATTGCATGGTTAATTACACCACAAATTGATTTAGACGCTAATACCGGAACTACCTTAAACTTTGAGACCTCTAGTAGTTTCTTTGATGGCAGCTCCATGGAAATCTTGTTTTCAAGTGATTGGGATGGCACAGATATAGGCGTAACCTCTGCAAATTGGGGTCTTATTTCAGATGCCTATGTAACCCAGGACAGTGATTTCTTTGGAGATTGGCTAGCATCTGGTAATGTAGATTTATCTTGTGGGTCTGGTCTAATCTATATCGCATTTAAATATAGTGGTAGTGGAGAATCTAGTTTTGACGGTACTTACGAATTAGATTTTGTGAGTATAGATGCTCAATAAAAGAAACAGTAAAAGAAAAAGCCACATCTAGAAGATGTGGCTTTTCTTTTACTACAACATTTATAACCTACAATTTCCTGCTAAAGATTACTTTTGCACTCTTATTTGCAAAGAAAATAAAACTTAAGTTCGCATCGTGTAAATTTTTAAACACGATGATCATAAAATTCTATGACGTCTTAATTAAAAATAGCTTAATGTCTTACTAGGCGAATTAGAACAAATTAATAAAAAACAATCATATATGACTATTTTTGACACACTCTTCTTTAACGTTTTTCAACATTACAAGCCTACACAAAAGAAAAAGGCAAACACCATAGCTTTGTATTACATTACTGGTCTACAATGTTCTCTTTTATTACTATCGGGTATAGTGGTATCGTCATTTTTAAATGAAATGAACTCTGGAACTATGTCTTCTGGCAACGCTTGGGCCTTATTTATTATGGCTTGTATATTCTTAGTATTCAAAAACTGGATTCAATACAGCGGTAAGAAAAGAAAAGTTTTAAATGCAAAATTAAATAATAAAAAGAAACCAGAACTTTACAACATTTGGTTATTATGGGCTTTATTAGTTAGTGCTCTTGTATTATCAATCACAATGTTAATAGCTTTATAAAAAAATTAATACAGATGAAAAAAGCCCTCTAACAGAAAATGTTAGAGGGCTTTTTATATAAAAATTTAGTTGATTACTATTGTTCTCTTTGAATATAAACCCATCCTGTTTCACTCTCTTTATCCTCAAAATCTATAGAGTAAAAATAGGTACCTACAGGTAATTCATCTCCATTATCTGAGAGTCCAATCCACTCATCAACATAGCTGTTTTTCTGATAAACTGATGTACCATATCTATTAAAGATTTCCAATCTAGTGACTCTAAAGTTACTTAGGTCAAAGCTATCATTCATACCATCTCCATTTGGAGAAATCCCTTGTGGAATGAAACAGCTTTCTAATTGAATAACTTCTTGTGATTGAGAAGATGTACAACCCGTATCATTAAAAGAAATTTCAATAGTATAAATGCCACCTACTAATACAGGAAGTGTTAAGCTATTTTCTCCAGCAACTAATTCTTGTGTTGCACTAGCATCAAAAGCATAGAACCAACTTATTGATACTTGAGAAACATCATAATTTACTGGCGTAGCCTCTATAATAATTGGCACAACAGCATCAGGGCAAACTTCGTAATCAAAGTCTTCTGTAAACGTTGTTTCTGGCTTAGTACCTAATACTAAATTAAAACTATTCGTTACAAAACAATCTATATAATCAATAGATTCTACTCTAACATATATCGTTTCTCCTGAACTTTCATATAATGATGTTAATGGATTTAGTCCTAAATCTGCATCAGCTTGTGTCGTATAATAAGTCACTATAAATTGTGAAGCATCTAATCCGTCAAGCACTAATACATCATGAGCATCTAAATCAAACTCTGACACTCCATCATTATCATTATCGCATCCAATAAGCTCAACACTTGCTGCTACAAATGATGGTTGAGAAGTTAAGAGACTAAATGTTGTCGTATTGAAACAACCTGTCACATTATTCTCTACTCTTGCATAAATTATCTGAGGATCGGCTACATTAGGATAAGGTGATCCTAATGGATTGGCATCGTTATTAGCGTCGTCTTCCGTTTCATGATATGTTAATGTAAAATCAATTGGGCTTTGTCCAGCTAAAACTTCATCATTATTAATGTTTAAGTCAAAAATAGCAAACCCCGTTGTTGAGCATTCTACAATATCCACAGGCATATTTGCAATTGGCAGTTGTAAAAACTCTATAATAATTTGATCCTCTATAATACAAGACGGTGAAAATATAATTTGAGTTGTATAAACACCATCCTCAGTAACCACTAAAGTATTAGTAGTTTCTCCAGCAATTTGGAAACCGTCTTTGAACCAAACGTGAGCCACAGATGGCGCTTGTGTTTCTAAAATAATCTCCTCTCCAATACAAACTGCAGTCCCAGCATCAACCGTGATGTCTACTCCTAATTCAACCTCACCAATATCAAAACTTCCTGCTTTTAAGAATACACCAGAATCTAATGCTGTATCAGTTGCATCTGCTATCACTAATTTGATACTATATGATGAACCGATATTTACTGGAGCAGATGCTGTAAACACTGTCGTTCTGCCATCAAAAGAAATTGGAGGTAAATTTGCAGGTGTATATCCACCAAAGAACTCTTCATTTATTGCAGGACATCCAGGGTTTGCTGGATGAATATTAGTAACTAAAATTGGTGTCGTAGTTCCTGGAAGTACAGCTAGATTAGTGGTAACACCAAACTCATCGGTTAATAAAAAAGCAAAGGCATCTGAGAATGTACATTCAAAAGTACCTCCTGTTGATCCATTATATTCTTCCGAAGCCATTAAGAAATCAAAACTAATTTCATCAGTTAGAGGTACAAAATCAAATTCTATTATAGACGCATTATTAGAATTAATTCCAACTGCTGCATCTAATTCAAGATCTCCAGCCCAAGCAAAACCTCCATCACTCATTGCATTAAAGTTAGGACCTCCAGCTAATGATGCATCTCCTGATGTTAGTAGAATCCCCTCTGCAAAAGGGAAACTTCCTTCATCTGAAGAAAAATATCCTATACCATTGACATCTCCAAAATCTGATCCTGTAGATGATGTGATATTAGTAATTTGAGCACATGGACTATTTATCAAAATATCGGTTACTAACTCCTCAATTGTATAGGTTGTTTGATCGACTGATACATTTCCAGAACCTGGTCTAATACATAAATCAAAAGTATAATCTACTGGCACATCTCCTGCAGAGAATACTCTAACATAATAAGTATTACCCACCGTTAATGACGTTGTAAGACTTGCATCAGCATCAGAACAATACAACTCAACAGGAGCATCACAAGCTCCTTCATAAACCGCATGGTCTAAGTTTTGGAAAAATCCTCCACCAGCAACATTTGTTAGTTGGATTATTTGAAACTCTGCTAATGCAGTAAACTCAAACCAAACATCATCATCTGGATCACCACCACAAGTTCCAGCTGGTATCCCAGAGTCTGTCGCTTCTAATAAAGTTCCAGAAGTAATAATAGTACAACTATCATCTGCATTTACTCCAGCTACTGTTGCGTTACATGGATTATCATTATCTGGTGGACAAGCTTCTAATCTAATAGTTGAGCTATTAATCACACAGTTAACATCTTGATCGTTACTTAAAGTTATTACAACATCTGTAGCAAATGGGAATGGACCAACTTGGTAGACACCTATTGCTGTTGCAGGAACCGTAATTGCATCAACATTATTAGAAATGGTTAGTGATGTTGCATCTCCCAAATTAGTTACATTAACATCTACTAAAAATTGATCTCCACTGTCACAATCATCTATAATTTGGTATGTGGCTGCTGGATTAATACATGTCGCACAAGCTACGGTAAAATCTATACCATCGGAACAACAGAAACTTCCTGAATCACAACTCACAGAACCATCTGAGGCTACTTGGAAAGAAATCGTATCACCAGTAGATTGAAACGTTAAGCCTGAAATATCGCCATTATCTCCTTCGTCATTATATAATTCAGTTCCATCTGTATCAAAAACAACCAAGAAATCAAAAGGAGCACCTTCAACCTCACCCGCTAAAAATGACAGATTAAGAGGTGAACCATCAGAACTTGTATATGTTATTATTAATGAGTCATTATTTCCATAGCATAAGAATCCAGCCAACGGACCGGCTGTACAATCTACATCGAAATTTGATTGAATAGTTGTATTAAATTCTCCAGGCCCAACCCAACTACTTAATCCCTCTGCTCCACAATCTGCCCTCACCCATACTTCATAGGCTGTTTCAAAAAGTAAATCAGTAATGGTTACAGTATTAGTTGTTGTTACGGTTCCTGGTCCTGTTGGTGGCCCTGTTCCTGCAGGAATAACTATATATTCCCAACTCATTTCTGCACCACCTGCAGTCCAACTTACATCTACAGTAGTTCCAGTAACGTTAGCAATAGTTAAACCAGTTGGTTCTTGACAAGAAGGAATTCCTCTTACTCTAAAGTTATCTACAAATATGTCATTATCTTCAGGATCATCTACTGTCCCTTCAGATCCTAAAATCCCAAACTGTACAATTTGTCCTGCATAAGCAGTCAAATCGAAGACTACTTGAGTACCCGTAGGAGGAACAACACTTGTGTTATCGAACGTTAATAAATTAATCCAAGTAGCACCATTATCTGTACTTATTACTAATTCTACGGTATCATCAGAACCTAAAGTTCCTGCATTAGCAGAACTACCAAATTGCATAATACCAAAATCAAAATCAACTTGGAATGGACCACCTGTTAAATCAAATTGTGGCGATAATAACCAATCACTTTTAAATGATTGCCATAAATTTATTTTATAAGCACCATCAAAACCAACGTTTAAGAATCCATCTTGAGTCCAGTTACTTCCGCCTAATCCCGTTGGACCGGTCGTCAAATCTCCATCATCTGCCTCGTCCCAACAGTTTGGTATAATAGTCCCAAAAGATTCTAAATAGTCTGGTACAAATATATCACAACCTGTTTGGAAATTTACTGGGCCAGCCCAAGTACTAAAACCACTCGTAAGACAGTTTGATCGTACCCAAACTTCATACTCTGTTACGGGTGTTAAGGTCATTGCTGTATAAGGATTATCTTGAGTTGCAATACCTGATGCTGTAGGCAAACCTGTTCCCACAGGTTGTACAGCTACTTCCCAATCCATCTCTGCTCCTCCAGCTATCCAATTTATATCTGCTTCAAAAGCAGTTATATTATCTACTGTGATTGAAGTAGGGGGAATACAAAAGTCTCCACAAGATTCTACTCTTATGAAGTCAATAGACATATCTCCCTCAAAGCCCGTTCCTGCGCCTCCATAACTAAATTCTAAATATATAAGCTGACCTAAATAAGCATCTAAATTAACACCAACTGGCACCCAAGCTTCTACATCAGTAATTTGTAAATCTCCAACCCAAGAAAATACGTTTGTAAATGGGCCTGCTGGATCATTCGCAATACCAACGTTTAGTGTTCCCATATCTGCTCCGAAAGCATGGAAAAAGAAAGACAGCTCTGCGCCATCTAACGCTGCAGACAAATCAATTGCTGGACTAACTGCCGATGCAATATCAGTAGCATCTCCTGATGCTTCATATTCTAAATGTGTTCCTGTTCCACCATCAAAAGTGATTTCAGGACCTGTACCTCCTGAATTAGCTCCTGCTGCTGCAATATCCCAGTTTCCATTAGAACCATCAAATCCGGTTCCAGTCCAACCTGAAGGTGGGTTTTGATCAAAATTCTCAGTAAAAATAAATGAAGATGCTCCTGTAGCACACGATACTCCAACTGGAGCAGGTGGTGGAACATTTAATGTTGTAAAATTAACTGGACCAACCCAACTACTAAATTCCCCTGCACCACAATCGCTTCTTAAATAAACCTCATAAGCTGTGCTCGGGTTCAACATTGAAATTGGATAAGGATTGTTGTTGGTTGCAGTACCTGATCCTGCTGGCTCACCTGAACCTATTGGCTGAACGGCTACTTCCCAATCCATCTCAGCACCTCCAGCAATCCAACTTAACTCTGCTGCATTTTCTGTAACTCCAGTAACTGAAATTGCAGAAGGCTCTGGACAACTCACTTCAAAAATTGAAATCGTATCAAAGCCTATGCCTTCTAATTGAACAGATCCATCAGATCCAAAGGCACATCTCAGGATTACATTTGCTTCTCCCGCTAAACCGTTCAAAGCATGTCTAGCAACAACCCATCCTTGCGAACCACTGCCTGCTCCTGAACCAGACCAACCTTCTTGTTGACCTCCAGGATTACCATTTATTGAATTATCTGTATACCAATTATTAGGGTCTCCAAAAGCGCCAACATTTTGCCAACTGCCACCATCATCTATTGATGACTGCAAGACCATACCATCCCAGCTAAATTCTGAATTCCACCATATACTCATTTGAATAGATGGGGCACTTAGACTAGATAAATCAAAAACTGGACTTGTTACAATTCCGCCTTCATTGGCGTTATAATTACCAACTAAATTAGTTACCCATGCGTTTGCACCAGAATCTGCACTATTAATAACGGTTGCTGCTGGAACTCCTAAAGCCCAACTTCCTGCAATAGTATTGTCTACTGTCCAACCACCATCTCCAGATTCAAAATCTTCTGCGTATGGATATGATGTGATTTGGGCATTTACCATTAAACAGGTAAAAACAAATGCCAGTAATAAGATGATTTTTTTCATTTGAGAGGTTGTTATATTAAATTTTTCTTCTTGTATTGTTTTGAAATTTAAAATTTCGATTTAATCAACAAAAGCCCTGAGTGATTAATTTCAGGGCTTCATATTTTTTATGTAATCATTTTCGTAAATGTTATTATTGTGCCTGAGGACCTCCACTAACAATAATGAATTCTGATCTTCTATTGAGCTGATGCTCTTCATCAGTACAGTTAGAACCACAATTTACCTTTAATTCATTTTCACCTTTACCCATTCCGGAAATTCTGGATTTATCGATTCCTTTTGAAATAACATATTGTACTGTAGTTTTTGCTCTTCTATCTGACAACTTTTCATTATATGGCGCACTTCCTCTACTATCTGTGTGAGATGTTGCATTGATAACTAGATCTGGATATTTATTCATAATCTGAATCAATTTATCTAACTCAAAAGCAGCTTGAGCTGTTACATTTGATTTATCAAAATCAAAATAAATAGGATCTAGATTAATTTGTTCTGGCCCCACTATTTCTTCGATAGGGTTTAAAGCAATACTAACCTGAACCTCTTCTTCTTGAGAAGCTGCGATTGTAACCACTCGACTTTCGTAACCGTCCAAAACTACTTGTAGTGCTGAAGCTTTATCACATTCTACAATAAATTCAACAGTTCCATCAGAATTTGTTACTTTGGAAAGCACTAGATTTCCTAAATCATCGTACAGTGATACCGATGCAGCGTTCAATGGTTTTCCTGTTTTATCATCTGTTACTGTACCAGTAATTAAAACATCACATAACGGTTGTAGCTTTTTAATTGCATAAATATCATCTCCTCCTAAACCACCGTCTCTATTAGAAGACACATAACCTTCTTCAGTTTCTTCATTTAAAGAAAAAGCAAAATCATCTCCACTACTATTAATAGGAATTCCTACATTTCTAATAGGTGCCATTTTACCGTCTATTTCTTTTGTGTAAAACACATCTAAATTACCCAGGCCTAAATGTCCGTTTGAAGAAAAATACAATGTATTATTACTACTTATATAAGGAAACATTTCTTGACTCTGTGTGTTTACCTTTTGACCTAAATTTACAGGCTCTCCTAAAGAACCATCGCTATTTATACTCGCTTTGTAAATATCGAACAACCCGTAACCTCCTGGCATATCTGATGCAAAGTACAACGTTTTACCGTCTGAACTCACAGAAGGGTTTTTAACTGAATAATTTTTACTGTTGACCGCAAAACCTTCTACGTTATCCCATTTGCCATCACTTTTCTTAGCTTTAAATAAGTGTAATAAGCTGTATTTATATTTTGAAATAGAATCTTTTTCATATTCTTTTTCAAAAAAGCTTTCTCTTGAAAAATACATGGTATTTCCATCTGGAGAGAATGACACTAAACCTTCATGATATTTAGTATTTACCTTATCTTCAACTAATGCAGCTGCTTGGTAAGTACCATCTTCACTTTTTGCTAATTCATAGATATCTAAAAATGGTTCCTCTGTCCAACCATAAGTTTTTCGGGATGTGTTTCTAGCAGATGTAATATATAATTTACCACCTTTAAGCGTTCCTCCAAAGTCTGAAAACTTAGTATTAAATCCTAGATTTTGAATATTAAACTTCTTTCCTTTTTCTAAGATTTTCGGTAAATAATCTGGATTTTTATTATAGGCTATTGCTCTGTCATCACTAGGTCTCATTTTTGAAAATTTGGCCATTTGAGCATTTGACGCCTCGTATTTCCCATTAGCTTTAAGCATTTGAGAATACTTAAATATCATTTCTGGACTATCAGAACCTTCAATAGCCTTGGCATACCAGCGTTCTGCTTCTTGTGTATTAAAAACATTATAATAAGATTCTGCTAATTGACTATAAACATAAGGATCTCCTTTACCGTTTTCAACCAGTTTAGCATAATCCTTAGCTGCTTCAACGAATTCAAATCTCTTAAAGTGTTTATCTGCTTTTTTAGTACTTGTATTTTGAGCAATTAAGCTAAAAGTACTTAACGCTGCAATTGTAAAAAGTGTTACTATTTTTTTCATAATAATTAGCTTAAATGTTTAGAAAAATCTTGGTGAACGTGAAACTTTTTTAGGGAAATTTAAATCAAATAACAGCATAAACTCGTGAGATGCTGGTGCAAACCTTCTGATATCAGAAGTCACACTGTCGTAAGCATACCCTATTCTTAATGAAGGCGTAATAGCAAAATTAATTAAACCAGAAAAAGAATCGTCTAATCTATATGATCCTCCTACTTCAAATTTATTCCAAAATAGAGCGTTAAGGTTAACATCAAATGATGTCGGTGCTCCAAAAGCAGATTTAACTAAAAATGAAGGCTTTAGTTTTGTATTTGCAGTTACATCAAATACGTATCCACCTGTTACAAAATAATGAGAATCTTCTGATCCTATTTTATTACCATTGGCGTCTAAATGTACAGAATCTAAAATATTAGGAAGAGATGCAGCAAAATAATACTTATCAGTATAATAGAAGAAACCAGCTCCAATATTAGGAGTTGTAGTACTTATATTTTGAAAGAATGGATCATTTGGATCTATCAAATCGATGCCAGCTAACCCTATATCATGAAATGTGGCTCCCGCTTTAATACCAAATGCTAGTTTATGTTCTCCACCTAAATTTAATGTATATGAGAAATCTGCGTAAACATTAGTTTCTTTAACTGGTCCCACTTCGTCCGAAATAACGGATAAACCTAAACCTACTTTTTCACTTATTGGAGCGTGTCCAAAAAATGTTGCTGTTTGAGGAGCACCATCAATACCCGCCCATTGTGTACGATAAAGCAACCCAAAAGACAAATTCTCTTTAGAACCTGCATATGCTGGATTGATTACATTCATATTATACATGTACTGTGTGTATTGTGGATCCTGCTGTCCATACACCTGTGTTGCTATGAGCAATACAATAACGATATAAAATTTTTTCATTTGTTAGTTGTTTGTTTTTAGTTGTTTGGTTGAATTCAAAAATTCTTATTATGATTATTAATTGGTTCTTATTGTTGACGTTGTATGTAAATCCAAGCACTTCTCGCACCATCTCTGTACTCCATAGTATAAAAATAGGTTCCTACCGGTAATTCGTCACCATCGTTGGTTTGGCCAAACCATTCGTTAGTATAATTTGCTTTTGAATATACAAGAGTACCGTTTCTATTAAAAATTTCTAACCTACTTACTTCATAGCTACTGAGATCAAACACATCATTCATACCATCACCATTAGGTGAGATACCTTGAGGAATTACACAAGTCTCTAATTCTATAATATTTTGAGCAGTAATGCTAGAACATTCTGTTCCATCATTGAAGGTCACTTCAATTTCATATAAGCCCGCTTCAAGTACTGGCAGAGTTAAACTGTTCTCTCCTGCTATTAAACCACCATCTTGATACCAAGCAATTGTAACTTCAGACTCTGAATAATTATTTGCTGTTGCAGTAATTAAAATTTCTACTGTTGCGTCTGGGCATACTTCATAATCAAAATCTAATGCAAATGAAGTACTCGGCAATGGACTTACGATTAAATCAATCGACACTACTGTGAAACAATCAAAAGCTAGATTACTTTCAACACGAACCCAAATTGTTTGAGAAACACTTGTAAATAATAATGCAATTGGACTTGTTGCAGTGTTAGCATCTACTTCTGAAGTATAATAAGAA
>JAWUWM010000096.1:0-29587 GCA_034111845.1 Psychroserpens sp.
ACAAGATAAGGGAACTGTAGAAAATAGGATAGGATTGATAAGAAGGTTTCTTCCTAAAAAAACAAATCTAAATATTGTGAGTGAGAAAAGGATAAAAGAAATAGAAAAATTAATCAATAATAGAAGAGTAAGAAAGTTTGGCTACATTAGTCCAATAGAAAAATTAAAATCAACTTGGCCAGTTGTACTTATAACTTGAACAAGGCTAAGTACTAGACTAATTTAATAAAAGATATTTTTTGTCACTATAATTTTATTTTTTTATTTCGAATCGTATATTTAATCGATTAAATTCAAAAAACTTCGTCAAAATACATGTTTATCGTCGTATTTAACATTTTATTAACAGTTGTAGTCTTCACTTCTGGTAATCTCTTCCTATTTTCACACCCTGTTGACTATATAGAATCATGCTTTGGTTTATAGCACAGACCATTATTAACCTTAATACAAATCATACCTATGACACCCAAAACAAAATTCTTATTATTCCGTTTTTTAATTACTACATTCATCTTAGTTACCAACAGTGCTGCTTCTCAAATTGATCTTGGATCAATTAAAAACTTTGGCATCTTTACGTCCAATGGAGCAGTATCAAATACTGCTACTTCAAATATCACAGGAGATATGGGCGCAGATATAGGTGCAATAAGTGGTTTTGATTCTTCTACGGTTGTAAATGGGAGTATTCAAAATAACAATAACATTACAGAACAAGCAGTCTTAGATTTAAATGCTACTATTGTTCAAATAAACGGTACGATAACTACATCTATTCATAATCCTGTTTTTGGCAGTGAGACATTAACGCCAGGGGTTTATTCTCAAGCAGGTGCAGCCTCATTAGTAGGAACTCTTACCTTAGATGCTCAAGGAGACCCTAATGCCAAATTTATATTTAAAATAGGAGGTGCGTTTTCAACTGCAGCAGGAGCTACAGTCGTATTGATTAATTGCGCTTCATCAGAAAACATATTTTGGCTGTCCGGTGGTGCAATTTCTATGGCTGCTTCAACAACTATAAGTGGAAATCTAATTAGTAACCCTGGGGCAATTGGTATAGGTTCCGGTGGCTCTATAAATGGCAGAATGCTGTCTTCTACTGGTGCAATTTCTGTTTATGACTCCACAATAAATAATAGTGTTCCAAGAATAGGCCCAATTACCCAACCAACATGTTCAACAACGACAACGACAGGAAGCTTCCAAATCATAGACTATGATGCTAACGATACATATAGTTTTACACCTGCTATTGTGCATATCTCAGCAACAGGTTTAGTAATTGCAAATCCAAATACATATACCTTTATAGTTACAGCAAATTCGGGTGTTTGTAGTTCTTCCCTTACTTCAGAAAATATTGTAATTAATACAGTACCAAATACAAATTATTGGACTGGAGACATTAGTTCGGATTGGAATAATGCCCAAAACTGGACCTGTGGTGTTCCTACTGATTTAAATGACTTAATTAATATTATTCCTGTAGTCACAACATCATATCCAATAATTGCTGCTATACCTGATAATAATGGTATTGCTAAAAACCTAGAAATACAAAGTGGCGCTTCACTAAACATAAATAAGAATTATCTTCGAATTACGTCTATTTTATTACTAAATGGTAAAATTAAAATAGAAGAGGATTCCCAATTATTACAAGACTCCAGAAGTGTTTTTGATACTGAAAGCACAGGTTCTATAGAAATTAACCAGCAAGGAACGGGAAATAGTTTTAGATACAATTATTGGAGTTCGCCGGTTAACTCTAGAGGAACTAAATTTGTCATAGAAGAAATTTTAAGAGATCGCACGGACCTAAATAATATTATAAATATCGATTTTGGATCTAACTATACTTATGCGGATGGGTCACCAAGTTTACCAGTTAAACTGAGTACATACTGGATGTACAAATTGGAAGATTCCGGTTTGGGGTATAGCGCATGGACTAGTATTGATAATACGTCAGAAGTAAACGTAGGACAAGGTTATACTATGAAAGGCTCTAATACAAGCACAGAAGAACAAAATTACACCTTTATAGGAAAACCAAACAATGGAGTTATTGAACTAACGGTAGGCCCAAATAATGATCATTTGGTTGGAAATCCATATCCGTCAGCTTTAGATGCTAATACATTTATTAGTGACAATGAACCATTTCCAGGTACATCATCAATTACTGGAACTCTTTATTTTTGGGATCATTATGGAGGTGACAGTCATAATTTGGCAGATTATCAAGGAGGTTATGCTACCTATTCTAAAGGTGGAGGTGTTTCTGCTTCTTCAAATCCGCCAGTTGCAGGCACAAGTACTTCAGGAGTATCAGTAAAAGGAGCACCAAAACGATTCATTCCAATAGGCCAAGCCTTTTTTGTGGTTGGTGATGCAGATGGTGGTCAAATTCAGTTTAACAATAGTCAGCGTATTTTTTCTAAAGAATCTTCTGGGAATTCTATTTTCTTAAGAACCAACAATTTAAAATTAACATCTAACAATAACAAAGAAGTTGATCTTAGGCCAAAATTTAGAATTGGTTTTGATGCACCTAAAATAAGTCATCGTCAATTGTTGCTTACTTTTGATCAAAATACAACTGACGCTTTAGACTGGGGCTATGATGCAGAGATGTATGAAGTTTTTAATGATGATATGTATTGGGTTCTTAACGATAAAAAATATGTAATTCAAGCTACTAATGATTTTAGTCCTGATAAAGAAATTCCAATAGGAATTCGCACAGTAGAGGGAGGTCTCATAAGTATTAAAGTTGATGCACTTGAAAATGTAGAAGAAAATACGCCTATCTATATTAAGGATAATGTAACAGGTCAAACATATGATATTACAAACCAACCTTTTGTCATTAATCTAGAACCAGGTGAGTATCGATATAGATTTTTACTTGTATTTAAGCCACAATCCATATTAAAGACCATAGAGAAAACTATTAATGAAGGAGTTCATATTTATATGAATAATTCAATTTCTGAATTACAATTGAGTAAAAATACAGATATGGAAATACTAAATATCAATTTGGTTAATCAATTAGGACAACAGTTACTAACCTGGATTATAAAAACAGATGATCAACAATCTATATCTTTACCTCTTCAATTACCTTCAGGAGTTTATATTGTAATAGTTGAGACTAAAAAAGGCAAAATAAACAAAAAAATAATTATTAATTAACTATTCATAAGTATTACATCAATGTGTTTTTTTCTAAAAGGAGTCTCAAAATTGAGACTCCTTTTTTATTGTACTCATTCTTCAGTTTCATTAGCAATGTAGTAGATGCTTTTGCGAATAAAGATCAATTCATAAACCTACCACATATCATTAGATTTCTCTAAATCACTTATAAATTCATTACAAATTCAATGTATAAACGAGACGAAATCGTTAAATTTGTTACTTGAGTATGACACGTATTATTTAATACTATTTTCAACATAAAATGAATAAAAAAGAAACCAACAAAGCCATCTATATAGCGACTACAGAACCCAATAGTGGTAAATCCTTAATCGCATTGGGATTAATGCAATTGTTATTAGGAAAGGCAGCAAAAGTAGGCTACTTTAGACCTATTATAGATGACTTAAAAACTGGCGAAATAGATAATCATATTAATACAATGATTAGTTATTTTAATCTCGACTTAAAATTTGATGACGCTTATGCGTTTACAAGAAGTGAAGTCATTAAAAAGAAAAATGAAGATAAAGACGATGAGATCATCGGTAAAATTATTGATAAGTTTAAAGCTATTGAAGAACGCTTTGACTTTGTATTAGTAGAAGGCAGTAGTTTTGTTGGTGAAGGTTCTATTATTGAATTTGATATTAATGTTTTAATTGCTAAAAACTTAGGCGTTCCTGCTATTATTTTAGCAACTGGTAGTGGTAAAACATTAGAAGAACTTGTTCGCAATTTATATATGGCTTATGACTCTTTTAAAGAGAAAGGTGTTGAAGTTTTAGCTGTGATTGCAAATAAAATAGAACCACAAAATCTAGAGTTAGTAGCTGCTGCGTTAGAGAAAAACTTGCCAGCTCATATCATTACTAATGCAATACCGTTAAATCCAAAATTATCTAGTCCGTCTATTAAGGAAATTGTAGATGCGTTGGATGCAAAAGTATTGTTTGGAGCAGACCATATCAACAATCAGGCTGGAAATTTTAGCGTTGGTGCTATGCAACTTCGGAATTATTTAACGCATTTAAAACAAGATGCTTTAGTGATTACGCCCGGTGACAGAGCCGATATCATTTTGGGTGCATTACAAGCTCATATTTCTGAAAATTACCCTTCCATTTCTGGTATTGTATTAACAGGTGGTTTAATCCCTGAAGATCCTATTATTAAATTAATTGAAGGTCTTTCAGATATCGTTCCAATTATATCAGCTGAAGGCGGAACATTTTCAGTAGCCAATCATATAGGTACCATTAAATCGCGAATCTATGCTGAAAACACAGAGAAGATTAGCATTTCAATTAATGATTTTGAACAACATGTAGCCGTAGATAAACTTGTAGAACGCCTAATTACTTTTAAAACGACAGGAATTACCCCTAGAATGTTTCAGTATAACTTATTGAAACAAGCAAAATTGAACAAAAAACATATTGTTCTACCAGAAGGGATGGATGAACGTGTTTTAAGAGCAACAAAACAATTGGTAGATTTAGATGCTGTTGACATTACATTGCTTGGGGATAGAAAACAAATTGAAGATAAAATTGTAGCCTTAGATCTCGCATTAGATTTAGATCTAATAACTATTATAAATCCAATTACATCCCCTAAATTTGAGGAGTATGCTGAAACGCTTTATGAATTACGTAAACATAAAAATGTAAATTTGGCTATGGCTAAAGATTTAATGGAAGACGTCTCTTATTATGGAACCATGATGGTTCATAAAGGTCATGCAGATGGTATGGTTTCGGGAGCAGTGCATACAACGCAGCACACGATTAGACCAGCGCTTCAATTTATAAAAACGAAACCAGAAACCTCTCTCGTATCGTCTGTGTTTTTTATGTGTTTAGAAGATCGTGTTTCGGTGTATGGTGATTGTGCTATTAATCCAAATCCGACTTCAGAACAGCTTTCTGAAATAGCAATTTCATCGGCAAAAACAAGTATAGCGTTTGGTATTGATCCAAAAATAGCAATGCTCTCCTACTCTTCTGGTACTTCTGGAGTTGGTGAAGATGTAGAAAAAGTGAGAATTGCTACAGCTCTTATTAAAGAGAAGCGTCTAGATTTAAAAGTTGAAGGTCCCATACAATATGATGCTGCGGTTGATATCAAAGTAGGGAAAACAAAACTTCCAAATTCTGAAGTTGCAGGCCAGGCTAATGTTTTTATTTTTCCAGATTTAAATACGGGTAATAATACCTATAAAGCGGTACAAAGAGAAACAAAGGCTCTAGCCATTGGACCAATCATACAAGGACTTAACAAACCCGTTAATGATTTAAGTCGAGGCTGTACTACAGACGATATTTTTAACACAGTAATCGTAACAGCTATTCAAGCTCAAGACTTTTAATAGAACATCATATGAATATTTTAGTCATTAATTCTGGTAGCTCATCCATAAAATTTAAATTGATTGAGATGCCTTCTGAAACATTAGTTTGCAGTGGATTAGTAGAACGCATTGGTCAAAAAGATGCCATAATTAATTATAAAACGGTTACAACAACTTTAAAAGAAACCCTTTTTATAGAAAACCATAATGAAGGTTTTAAACGCGTTGTTGCCCTTTTATTAGATGCTGAAATCGGCGTGATATCAAACACAGACGACATTGAAATTGTTGGTCATCGTGTGGTACATGGCGGAAATGCATTCTCTGATACAACGCTAATTACCGAAGATGTAAAACAAAAAATTAAAGACTTTGCTGTTTTAGCACCTTTACACAATCCTAATAATCTAGAGGGAATTTTAGTTGCTGAACACTATTTTCCGAGGGCAAAACAAGCTGCAATATTTGATACTTCATTTTTTCAAACGGTCCCAGAAAAAGCTAAAAAATATGCTATTCCTAACAAATTATATACACACCATGGCATCCAAGTATATGGTTTTCATGGTACAAGTCATAAATATGTCACAGAAAAAGCACTACACTATTTACAACGTAACACATCAAAAATTATAACCATTCATTTAGGTAATGGATGTAGTATGACTGCTGTTATAAATGGAAAAAGTATTGATCATAGCTTAGGTTTTACGCCTTCTAATGGTTTAATTATGGGAACCAGAAGTGGTGATATAGATCATGCAATTGTATTTTACTTGGTTAATAGTTTAGGTTATGAATTAAATAAAGTAAATGCGATACTCACTAAAGAAAGTGGGATGTTAGGACTAACAGGTTATAGCGATTTAAGAGATATACAAGAGCAAGCATCAAAAGGAAATGAAGATTGTAAATTAGCTTTAGACATGAACGCTTATAGAATTAAAAAATATATTGGTGCTTATACTGCTGCAATGAATGGCTTAGATGCTCTTGTTTTTACAGCAGGTATTGGAGAAAACTCTAGTGTAATTAGAGAATTAGTTTGCAAGGATATGAATTACTTCGGAATTCACTTAGACAAAGCTAAGAATGATATTAGATCTTTAGACATCAGAGAAATTAGTACTAAAGATTCTAAAACAAAAGTATTAGTAATACCTACAAATGAAGAATTAGAAATAGCGAAACAAGCTTATAAACTCGTAAACTAATTTTGGTATATGAGTGTATTTAATATATTGGAATTGTCCCTTTACCCAGTTAATACTTAATAAATTAGTATGAAAAGTTACTTAAATAAACGTCAGGTTACTTCCTTTCTCGCATAGAAGATGTATTAAACTGATCCAGTTCTATTCACAAAACCTAAAAAACTCTGATACTATTTGGCTTTTTTGATTCCAAAAAAAACGTAACTTGTCAACTGTTATGCATGCATAACAAAAACAAATAAAACACAAAGACCAATGACCAAGTATCCACATATTTTCGAACCATTAGATTTAGGGTTTACAACTCTTAAAAACAGAATTATAATGGGTTCCATGCATACAGGATTGGAAGAAGAGAAAAATGGTATAGATAAGATAGCTACCTATTATGCAGAACGTGCAAGAGGTGGTGTTGGTTTAATTGTATCAGGTGGAATTGCACCTAATGTACAAGGCTGGACGGGACCTAATTCGGCAAGAATGAGTTCAAAAAAACACGCCAAACATCATAAAGTAATCACAGATGCAGTGCATGCAGCAGGTGGTAAAATATGTATGCAAATATTACACGCTGGACGTTATGGGTATCATCCATTTGCGGTTGCTCCCTCTGCCCTGAAATCACCGATTAGTCCCTTTAAACCTTTTAAACTAAAGCAATCCGGTATTAAACGGACCATTCGTGATTTTGTAAATTCAGCAAAGCTAGCAAAATTAGCAGGCTACGATGGTGTTGAAATAATGGGTTCTGAAGGGTATTTGATTAATCAATTTATTGCAGAAAGAACCAATAAGCGGACTGATAATTATGGTGGAAGCTATGAAAACCGAATGCGTTTGCCTATTGAATTAGTAAAGCAAACCCGTAAAGCGGTTGGCGATGAATTTATCATCATCTATCGTTTATCCATGTTGGATTTAGTAGAAAAAGGAAGCACTTGGCAAGAAGTCGTTGAATTAGGTAAGGAAATTGAAAAAGCTGGGGCCACTATTATAAATACAGGAATTGGTTGGCACGAAGCACGAATACCAACAATTGCAACGTCAGTACCAAGAGCTGCATTTACTTGGGTTACTAAAAAAATGAAAGAAGAGCTTTCTATTCCCTTGGTAACTTCTAATAGAATAAACATGCCAGAAACTGCTGAGAAAGTACTAGCAGAAGGTCATGCTGATATGATTTCAATGGCACGTCCATTTTTAGCGGATCCTGAATGGGTTAATAAAGCAGAAATCAATAAAGCAAACGAAATAAACACATGTATTGGTTGTAACCAAGCCTGTTTAGATCACGTTTTTGAACAAAAAGTAGCAAGCTGCTTAGTCAACCCAAGAGCATGTCACGAAACGGAACTCAATTATCTTCCAGTAGAACTCAAGAAAAAAATTGCAGTTGTAGGTGCAGGACCAGCAGGTTTAGCTGCGTCAACCATCGCAGCACAACGCGGTCATAATGTTACTCTTTTTGATTCTGAAAAAGAAATCGGAGGACAATTCAATATGGCGAAGCAAATTCCGGGGAAAGAAGAATTTTACGAAACGATTCGTTATTTTAATAGACAAATAGAATTACATAAAGTTACCGTAAAATTAAACACGCGTGTTACCAGCGAAGATTTAGTAATTGGAGATTTTGATGAAATCATACTAGCAACAGGAATTAAACCAAGAGCCTTAAAAATTGAAGGTATTGACAACCCTAAAGTATTAAGTTATATTGATGTTTTAAAGTTAAAGAAGCCAGTTGGAAAAAGAGTTGCAGTGATTGGAGCTGGTGGAATTGGCTTTGATGTGTCAGAATATTTAACTCATGAAGGTGAAAGCACTTCACTAAATATTGACGCTTGGTTGAAAGAATGGGGAATTGATAAAACAATGACCGCTCGAAGTGGCATTGAAGGTGTAACTGCAGAAGTTCATCCATCTCCAAGAGAAGTGTTTATGTTTAAGCGTAGCACAGGTAAATTTGGAGGCAACTTAGGTAAAACGACAGGCTGGATTCATAGGTCTACATTGAAAAAGAAAAAAGTCCAGTTTATCAAAGGTGTACAGTATACAAAAATTGATGATCAGGGTTTACATTATACTCAAAATGAAGAGCACAAAGTGTTGGAGGTCGATAACATTATTATTTGTGCAGGTCAGACACCTCTTAAAGAATTATTAGAACCATTAGAAGCAAAAGGTATAAAAACACATGTCGTTGGAGGTGCAGATGTAGCTGCAGAATTGGATGCAAAACTCGCTATAAACCAAGCTTGTACATTAGCTGCTACCATTTAACATTAGCAATCAATACATATACTTCATGATAGTTATCATAGCTCCTGAGAATGATCTCCCAAACGAAATTGAAATACTTACTCAGTTATTTGAGGCAGGTTTAGAGTACTATCATCTGAGAAAGCCTCATAAAGATTATACAGCGTATTCTGAGTATATAAATCAAATAGATACACAATATCATAACAAAATTGTGGTGCACGATTACCATGAATTAATAAACGAATTCAAATTAAAAGGAATTCATTTTCAAGAACAAAATAGAATAGATCATATAGATAATCCTGGTCGGTATTTTAAAGGGCTTGATATGTTTGGTAAAACGATAAGCTCATCATTTCATGAACCTAAAGATCTAGAAGATTGTTATTTTGAATTTGATTATCACTTACTCAGTCCTGTGTTTTCATCTATTTCAAAAAAGGGTCATGAAGGTCGTGGTTTTAATGTGACACATCTTGACAAAACAGTTATAGGTATGGGAGGTGCTACTGCAGATAACATGAAGGCCTTTGATATTCTTGGTTACAAAGGCGTTGGTGTTTTAGGAGGTATTTGGCATAGTGATACGCCTATAGCCGTTTTTAAATCGATGGTTGCTCATTTTAGATAAATAAAACTTCGTAAATCACAAACCATCATACTGAATTTATTTAAAAATCACATTAGTAATACACTTTAGCCCATCTAAGAGGTTAAGTCCTCAACCAACCACAGTGGTTTTTTGTTAAACTTTTTCCAGTCGGAATTTAAGACTTCATAAAGTTTATCGATTTCAGTAAAATTCATGGTTTCAAGATCGGGATCTGCCTTAAGTTTTAGTATATAATCCATCAGTTCATAACATACGGTAAATTGTCCACAAGCTATTAAGGTTTCCATTCTATTTTTTGCAATATCAATTTTATCCCACCACAAGGTTGTTGGTGTTTCAGAGGCAGTTAAACAAATACTTTGTAAGTTTTTACTTGGTCCAGGCTTAATCTCATGGTTATATCCTGAGCCATTAGTATACGGTGACTTTTTACCATTTAATTTATAAACTGTTGCAGTGATACGTCTATTTCTTAGTTCCTCTTTAGAATAAAACAAATCATAACTTAAACGTCGCATTTGCTTTAAAAACACATCATTTATCATCTTCATTGCAGACGTTAATCGATCTGTTAACATGCGTTGAATTAAACTTATTTCCAATTTTTTGAAAGATAAAATATCATCTAACAAGGGTTCTGGGACGTTCTTTTTGAATAGTGATTTTAATTTAGAAAGTACACCAGTTTTTATTACTGAAGCTAATAATCCAAATATGGTTAATAGTAACCCAATACCCATAATAGCGCTACCTATAATATATAAACCTGTAAAAGGTATTGCACCAAAAACTGTCATACTATTTAAAAGCACAATAAGTAATCCTGCTAAAAAACTAATCCAGTACAAAGGCTTTATGCTAAAGTATTTTAGAACTGTATTAATGGCACGCTTAACAGTGGAGCTTTTCTCTACTTTAGCAGTGTCTTGTTGCCAGGGCACCATTTTATAACTACCGACGTCATTCACAATGATTAAATCTAAACCCTCCTCAATCCTATTATTTATAAGCATCATACTACCAATACCTTGGTTATCTGCAATACCACCATCCATAATACCGACACCATCTATAAAATTCTTTAAACCTTTTAAATTTTTATAAGTTGGACTGTCGTGATTATCAAAATAATCATCTGGAAATATTAAAGGCTCAAACCCAACAGGAAAACAAGATGAGGATGCTATAACATCTCCCAGTTTGACATCATACCGTAAAGCGTTAACTTCTTTCTGATTGTTTTTATATAACGGATTATTACCAAAATAACCCTTGTTTTGAAAACGATAAGTTAATCCAAAAGAAAAATCTGTAGCGTTAAAACAAACTTGTTCTAATTGTTTAATATTATCTGCTTTAAAGTGTTGAAAAGAGCCTTCAAAAAGTGGCATGTCTTGATACGTTAAAGCAAATGCATTTATTAAAGATCGTTTTTTATAGGGATTAGCTTTCCAAACCGTATCGTTCTCTAATTTGCCAATGGCAGTTTCTAAAAGCACATCATTATTTGGAGTAAATGTCTCATAGAACTGCTTAAAAAAAGTTTTAAAATCATAGTTGGATTCTTGGACTGCCTTAGCATAAGCAACTCCTGTAAGAGTGCCACCACTAACTGTACTAAGGGCCTTTACAGATTTTAATAACGACTTGTTTTTATAAGATACTTGGTCTAAATATGAGATAACACCTAGAGCAAAAAAAGTAGCACGATAACCCCCTCCACTAAAGCAGAGTCCGATATTTTGAAATGGTTTAAGTTCTCTGTTTTTCTGGAGTGATTCTAACATGATACTGGTATTAATTCGTTTTTTTTAAAATAGCTAATAATTAGATGTATTGTACAGGTAAAACTACCTAATTTATAAGCTGCAGTGCAATTGCGTATTATTATTATTATTATTATTATATATAATGAGTATGTGAATATTTGGTGCTATTCTACTTAAAGTAATTATCTTGCCCTAAATTTATTAATTCTTAGTTATCCAACGAAAAATAGTCCTTTTACAATATTAACAGAAGACATGATTATACCTAAACTGCATTATATATCTCAAGGAGATTCTCCCAAAGAACATTTAAACAACATTCAAAAAGCATGTTCATCTGGTGCTGAATTGGTACAATTACGTGTGAAGAACTTTTCAGAAAAAAAGACATTAAAAATAGCCACTCAAGCCCGAGAAATAACATCCCATTTTCAAACGCGTTTAATTATAAACGATCATTATAAAATAGCAAAAGAAGTCAAAGCAGATGGAGTACATTTAGGACAATCAGACGTCTGCCCTACTGTTGCGAGAAAATATTTATATACTTGGCAAATGATTGGTGGTACTGCAAACACTATGAAAGATTGCGAAAATTTATTAGATAAACAAATCGATTACATTAGTTTAGGTCCTTTTAGAGAAACAACCACTAAAGAGAATTTAAGCCCCGTTTTAGGTTTAAAAGGGTATATTGCAATTACAGATGTCTTAATAACGCCTATTCCAATTATTGCTGTTGGAGGCATTACTACAAATGATGTTACAAATCTATTAGGAGCTGGTATTTCTGGCATTGCGGTATCTGGAGAAATTACTCGTGATTTTGATAGTATAAAAACATTTAACGAACTATTAAAAGCGTCTTCAACAGCAGAGCAGCGTTATACGTTTGAATAGTTCAATTATTAAAAAGGTTTATTTCCTTATGGGTGTCACATTTTAATATAAAAAGTATCCTTAATTTAGAACCTTATAAAACCTCGTTCTAACAATCGTATTACATCGCGTCTCATTGAAACCATTATTCTGTTTATTATTTATAGTTTTCCTTTCAGGAATCTCTGTAACAAAGGCTCAAAGACTTAATGCTAATGGTGGTTTCCTTATTAAAGGAACACTACTATTGGCTAACCAGAACCAATGGTTACAAGTTGGCGCTTTTGGATTTGGAACTTTAAATTACGGTGATGTTTCGATAGAAAGTGGGTTGTCCTTTGTTTCCTACCAATTTGCAAAAAGACATTCTAAAAAAATGAACGGACTAGCCTACTCTTATGAATTTTTCTCATTAGTTGGCCTAGGTGAAAATTATAACTTATTAGGATCTTCTGTGTCCAAACTAAATAATGAGGTTATCTTTAATCCCAATGGATAAAGTGGTTTTAGCGGACTAGGTTTTGGTTTTAGCAAAGATTATTTACCCAAAAGTCTATAAAGTTATGGTATAAAAAACGTTCAGTTTCTAATGCGTTTTAGTAACGCAAACCACAGCATACATGCCATCTTTACAAACGATTTTAAATTTGGATCTTTATTTAATGGATAGCGCAGTGATTATGCTACTACTGGAGCTTTTCATATTGGTTCTGCCTCTATTTATGATAGACAGCGTATTTATCAAGCTAGTATTGGAGTAGAGTTATTTACGCCTCAGCATGATTATTCTAGACCTCCTAGAAACTCAATAAATTCTGATGATGGTCGTAAGAATGTTTGGTACACGTTACCACCTAATAAGGATTTGTTTTACACAAATTTATATGCTTTTGGTGCTTATCAAGATTCAAATTACTCAGTAAGTACTCGTTTAGGATTTAATAGTCAGCGTTTAGGTTCTTTTATTCAAAACACGCTACACGACGGAATAGGCCTAAATCCTCGTTTTCCTTGGAATGTTACTCAAAAAGATGTTCTTTTTATTGAAACAACGGGTAGTATTAATCATACAATAACAGACCATGATTAAACTGAAGAACATAAGCTTAGTAGCATTACTCCTCGTTTTTTCTAGCTGTAAAACGTATAATACCTTCTATGGCAGCACACATACATTACATACTTTAGATTCTAAGAGCAAACGACTAGATTTAAGTCATCAAAATCTTAATACCATTCCTGAAGGTTAATATACTTTGAATGAATTAAAGATGTTAGATCTTTCTGGAAATACTGGTATTGATTTAATTAAAATATTACAATCGCTTCCAAATCCAGAAAAACTTGAAGTCCTTATTTTAGACAGTCTTAATCTTAGAACGTTACCAGAAAACATCTCTTCATTTAAAAAACTAAAACAACTGTCTATTGCTTATAATCCACACTTAAATTTAGAAGAAACTTTTAGAGCGTTAAAAGATATCCCTTTGGAATTTTTAAATCTTCAATCCAATGATATTACACAATTACCAGAAAATATAATACTATTAGATAAACTCATAGATCTTAATTTATCTTATAACTATTTACATGATGAAGACAGTTATAGTCACTTAGGAAAGCTCCCTGGATTATATTCATTATGGCTTGATCATAACAGATTAACTCAACTTCCAAATACAATTGGAGCTCTCAACCAGATTACTTTTCTCTATATGGTAAATAATCAACTATCAGAACTTCCAGAAGAGATTTCAAGTATGAAAAGCCTTAGTGTCATTCACCTAGGTTTTAATCAATTCACAGAACTTCCTGATCAACTTATTAAGGTTCCAAATTTATTAATGGTGCATATTAACAATAATCAAATCACCTCTATACCTCGACGCTTTGAAACAGAGAAACACAGCATTTTTGCATTGTTATATGACAATAATCCTATTCCTGTAGTTGAGCAGAAATGGGACGAAAGAGCATTTAGCAGTTACTTTCTGTTGTCATTTAAGCAGGGTTATTGAATCATTTCTTGTTGTTCCAATCTTTTGATCCCAAAAGGAATTCAATAATTAATAAAATCACATCTTATTTTCATCTCAAAATGCCTTAAAAAACTATATTCGCGCCATGTGGAGGTATGTAGGTTTATTGGCATCACTTTTTATAGGAATACACAATCTATGTAAGAAACATGCAGTGCGAGGTAACGAGGTCTTTCCTGTATTATTAGGCACTGTTTCTAGTGGTTTTTTGTTTGTAGCTATATGTTATATATTATCTATTTTCTACCCTGACTATGCATTTGAAAATGGTTATGATTTTCAAGAGATTTCTAGGCAAACGCATGGGTTTATTTTTATAAAGTCCTGTTTAATGTCTGGTTCATGGATTTTGGCATATCAAGCTTTAAAACATTTACCACTAACTATTGTTACTCCAATACGATCTGCTGGACCATTTTTCACCTTTATTGGTGCTATTCTAATCTATAAGGAAAGTCCTAATTTCATTCAATGGGTTGGGTTTTTCTTAATCATATTGTCTGTTATTTTATATTCTAGAATTGGCAAAAAAGAAGGCATTAATTTTAAACGTAATAAATGGGTATTTGCTATTATTGGAGCCACTTTTTTAGGTGCTTCTAGTGGTTTATACGATAAGTTTTTAATTCAGAATTTAAGTTTAAACCCACAAACATTACAGTTTTGGTTTTGTTTATATACCATACTTATTTTACTAGTGATACTATCCATTACTTGGTTTCCCTATGCTGAAAAACGAAAAGCGTTTAAATTCCGTTGGTCAATTATTGCAGTTGGTGTATTATTAGTAGCAGCAGATTATTTCTATTTTAAAGCCTTACAAGATCCTGATGCTTTAATTATGCTGCTGTCTGCTATAAAACGTAGTCAGTTAATAATAGCTGTAGTTATTGGTGGTTTAATATTTAAAGAGAAAAATAAGCGAAAAAAATTAGTGCCTCTAGCTGGTATTATGGTTGGTGTATTTTTGATCTTATATTCATAGACGATTCTAACCAAACAGCAATTTGTTACCCTATTAATTTACTTCTTGAACTCAGTGATACACAAAAAAAGCCCATCATGTTGTGATGGGCTTTCAAATTATTGGTTAAGCGTATATTAGATAACTTTTACGTTAATTGCGTTTAATCCTTTTTTCCCTTCAGTGAGATCAAATTCAACTGCATCGCCTTCGCGAATTTCATCGATTAATCCTGAAATGTGGACAAAGTGTTCTTTGTCTGAACCTTCTTCTGTTATAAATCCGAAGCCTTTAGCATCGTTGAAGAATTTTACTGTTCCTTTACTCATAATTGTAATATAATTTATTATTAATACTAATAGGTATTCAAAGATAATGCCACAAATCTAGTATCCTTATTATTTCTGTATTGAAACCCAAATTTTTACACAAAATATAATGAGTCTTGATGTAAAGATTTAGATTCAATTTTAGGCAATACGCAATACTACATTCGATTTAAGAATTTAATAAATTCTATGCCCTATTTTGAATTATTCCATCAAAAATTAAACAAAAAATAAGTATTCAATAGATCTAAATTAACACAATTTTAATTAGTTAATACTAATAATTCTTATCTTTACATGTAATTATGAAACAGGTATTCCATAAAATAATGTCAATATTGATGGCTTTTGTAGTGTTATTCTCTACATTATCCTTTACTGTTAGTATGCATTATTGTGGAGACACGTTAGTAGAAACTGCGGTATTCCATAAAGCGAAAGGCTGCGGAATGGAAATGCAAAAGACTTCATCGAAAAGTTGTGAACTTACAAAAAAGAATTGCTGTAATGATGAACAAATAGTAGTTGATGGTCAAGACGAATTACAACTATCATTTGGCACCATTTCTTTAGAACAACATTTATTTATTACTTCATTTGTTTACACTTACATGAACCTTTTTGAGGGTTTTGATGAGAATGTGACATCTTATGAAGAATACAAACCACCACTCTTTATAAGGCAACTCTTCAAGCTTGACGAGACCTATTTAATTTGATTTTTGAACAAAAGACTGTATTATCCAGTGATTAATTTCATTAGGATGATTTCTTGTATTCGGTGTTTTCTAACACCTTTGTCTAACTGTTTAATAATCAAATCTAATGCTAAATAAAAGCATCAAGTTCTTAATAGAGAATAAACTCGTTGCAGTACTCCTACTCGTACTTTTTGTAGGATGGGGAACTATAAACGCCCCTTTTAATTGGGATACTGGATTTTTGCCTAGTCATCCTGTTGCTGTAGATGCTATTCCAGATATTGGTGAAAACCAACAAATCGTATTTACGAAATGGGATGGTCGTTCACCACAAGATATTGAAGACCAAATTACCTATCCTTTAACCACTTCACTACTCGGTATACCAGGAGTAAAAACCATTCGTAGTTCGTCTATGTTTGGATTCTCTAGTATCTATATCATTTTTGAAGAAGACATAGAGTTTTATTGGAGTCGCAGTAGAATTCTTGAAAAATTAAATTCATTACCAAGTGGGTTATTACCAGAAGGCATTAGTCCTGCTTTGGGTCCAGATGCAACAGGTTTAGGACAAATATTTTGGTACACTCTTGAAGGACGAGACGAAAATGGAAACGTTACTGGCGGTTGGGATTTACAAGAGTTACGAAGCATTCAAGATTACTATGTAAAATATGGGTTATCATCTGCAAGTGGTGTTTCTGAAGTAGCATCCATTGGTGGTTATGTTCAGGAGTATCAGGTGGATGTGAATCCAGAGTTAATGCGTCAATACAACATTGGTCTCAACCAAGTTGTAAAAGCAGTAAAGGAGAGCAATAAAGATATTGGAGCACAAACCTTAGAAATCAACCAAGCAGAATACTTAGTGCGCGGATTAGGCTATGTGAAATCGGTTGAAGATATTGAAAATGCAGTAGTTACATCTAAAGATTTTACAGCAATTAAAATTAAAGATATTGGAAAAGTATCCTTAGGTCCTGCAACCCGACGTGGTTTATTAGATAAGGAAGGTGCAGAAGTGGTTGGAGGCGTTGTGGTGGCTAGATATGGAGCTAATCCTATGAAAGTCATTACCAATATAAAAACACAAATAGAAGAATTGAAAGGCGGTTTACCTTCTAAAGTTTTGAAAGATGGCCGAACCTCTCAATTAACAATCGTTCCTTTTTACGATCGTTCAGAACTTATAGAAGAGACCCTTGACACACTTAGCGAAGCATTGACTCTTGAAATATTAATTACCATTCTGGTCATTATTGTGATGGTTTTTAATTTAAGAGCGTCCTTATTAATCTCTGGATTGTTGCCTGTTGCTATTTTAATGGTTTTCGTGACGATGAAACTTTTTAACGTCGATGCCAATATCGTTGCATTGTCTGGTATTGCTATTGCAATTGGTACCATGGTTGATGTAGGGGTCATATTGGCCGAAAATATGATTAGGCATATCGATGATGAAAAATTACGACTTCGAGAGGATGGAACATTATTTACTATGAACGAAGTTGTTTACAACGCAACTGCCGAAGTTTCTGGAGCTATTTTAACTGCTGTATTAACTACTATTATCAGTTTTGTGCCTGTATTTACTATGATTGGTGCTGAAGGTAAATTATTTAGACCCTTAGCTTTTACTAAAACGATGGCTTTATCAGCATCCTTGGTTATTGCATTATTCATTATTCCACCAATTGCTGCTTATCTGTTTAGAAAGACAACACTTAAAAACTCATTTAGGCATATTTTAAATGGCGCTTTAATAGTCGCTGGAATTGTGATTACCATAAGTGGTTATTGGTTAGGTAGTATTTTAGTCGCTTTCGGTATTACAGGTTTACTTGGTGTCTTAGAAAAACTAGATAAGAAAAAGGTCAATCTTATAAACATCATTATTTCTTCAGCAGCTATCGTATTTCTGCTTGCTGAATACTGGAGGCCCTTAGGTTTTGATCGTAGTATCTTAATCAATCTTTTTTTTGTGGCTATTATTTGCTTCGGAATTTTAGGAATATTCTCTGTTTTGCGACATTATTACGGACAAATTTTGAAATGGGCTTTAGCCAATAAATTATTGTTTTTAGTGATTCCAACAACTGTTCTCATTTCTGGAATATGGATTATGAATAACACAGGAAAAGAATTTATGCCTTCTTTAAATGAAGGTTCTTTTCTACTCATGCCTACCTCCTTACCTCATTCTGGTGTTGAAGAAAACAAACGTGTGCTTCAGCAATTAGATATGGCTGTTGCTACTATTCCAGAAATTGAAACTGTAGTAGGGAAAGCTGGTAGAACAGAATCTGCTTTAGATCCTGCACCCTTATCTATGTACGAAAACATGATTCAGTATAAGTCTGAATACATGCGTAATTCCGAAGGAAAAAGGCAACGTTATAAAGTAAATGATGATGGTTTTTTTGAATTGAAAACAAATGTCATTCCGACAGAGCGAGGTACGAGAGACGAGGAATCTAATCAAGAGATTCTTCACGTTGTTCAGAATGACAAAACAAAACGTTTTATTGTTCCAGGAACATCAACTAAAGCCAATCAACTCATCGAAGATAACGATGGTGAATTCTACAGAAACTGGCGACCAGAAATTAAAAATCCCGATGATATTTGGAATGAAATTGTAAGAGTCACTAGATTGCCAGGCGTTACGTCTGCACCAAAATTACAGCCTATCGAAACCAGATTAGTCATGTTGCAAACTGGTATGCGAGCACCAATGGGAATAAAGGTTAAAGGACAAGATTTACAACAAATTGAAGCTTTTGGGTTACAATTAGAAAACCTTTTAAAACAGGCTGAAGGCGTTAAAATTGAAGCTGTTTTCGCAGATCGTATTGTTGGTAAACCCTATTTACTAATTGATATTGATCGCGAAAAGATAGCGCGATATGGTGTGTCTGTTGAAGATGTTCAAAGTATACTAAAAGTTGCTATTGGTGGTATGGCCCTAACACAAACTGTTGAAGGACGAGAACGTTATAATATTCGTGTTCGCTATCCAAGAGCGTTACGTAACAATCCAGAAGCTATAAAAGACATCTATATCCCTGTTGAAAACGGAAGTCCTATTCCATTAAGTGAATTGACAACGATTCGTTATGAGCAAGGCCCACAGGTTATTAAAAGTGAAGACACCTTTTTAGTAGGTTATGTTTTATTTGATAAAATAGATGGTTTTGCAGAGGTGGATGTTGTAGAAAATGCGCAAGCGTTATTTCAACAAAAAATAGATTCGGGTGAGTTAATTGTACCTAAAGGCATCAGTTATAAATTTACAGGAACTTATGAGAACCAATTAAGAGCAGAGAAAACATTATCTGTTGTCGTTCCATTAGCATTAGCCATCATCTTCTTGATACTATATTTTCAGTTTAAATCTGTAACAACATCGTTAATGGTTTTTACAGGAATTACAGTTGCATTTGCGGGTGGTTTTATTATGATTTGGTTGTATGGTCAAGATTGGTTTTTCAATTTCAGTTTCCTTGGTGAAAATATGCGTGACTTATTCAATATGAAAACCATCAATTTAAGTGTGGCTGTTTGGGTTGGTTTTATTGCGCTATTTGGTATTGCGACAGATGATGGTGTGGTTATGGCAACGTACCTTACACAAACTTTTGAACGTGAAAAACCTTCCGATAAAAAGAGCATTAGAGCTTCCGCTTTACATGCTGCCGAAAAACGTATTCGTCCCTGTTTAATGACCACAGTAACTACAATTCTTGCGTTGCTACCTGTATTAACATCAACAGGAAAAGGAAGTGATATTATGATCCCCATGGCAATTCCAATATTTGGGGGAATGGTGATTGATATTACCTCTTACTTTATCGTACCCGTGTTATACAGCTGGAGAGAAGAGTTCAAATTAAAAAGAGCAAACAAATGAAAAAAATACTATTTATACTCATAGGTCTGTTATCCTTTAGTAGTTCTAATGCACAAGAATTGGAAAGACTAATAGAAGAGGCGTTGCGCAATAATCCTGAAATTCAAAAATTCGAATTACAGTATAGTATAGCTTCCGAAAAAGTTAACGAAGTCAACACGTTGCCTAATACTCAATTTGGTGTAGGCTTTTTTGTAAGTGAACCAGAAACACGAACTGGAGCTCAACGTTTTAAGGTCTATGCGAAGCAAATGTTACCTGCTTTTGGAGCGATTACAGCCAAAGAGAATTATATAAGTTCTTTAGCAGAAGCCAAATATGAAGACATCCTCATCGCTAAACGCAAACTTATGGCTTCAGTGTCGCAATCCTACTACAATCTTTATGCAAATACCGAAAAACAAGCGATTCTAACTGATAACATTAAACTCTTGGCGACCTACGAAACATTAGCTTTAACTTCTGTTGAAGTTGGAAAGGCATCAGCTGTAGATGTATTACGCTTACAAATGAGACAGAATGAAATGCAACAATTACTAGCCATTTTGAATCAACAATTTTTGGCGGAACAAACTTATTTTAACAAACTCTTAAATAGAGATAAAGATATCAAAGTGACTATTTTAAATGAATTGAATATGCCTTCGGAAGGTTTTGATAGTGGTTCTGAAAACCTAGCATTACATCCTGAATTACTGAAATATGACAAACTCTTTGCTTCCGTAGAAAAATCAGAATTACTAAACCAAAAGGAAAGGAGCCCAATGATTGGCTTTGGGTTAGATTATATAGCAGTTTCCGAAAGGCCAGACATGAATTTTAGTGATAATGGAAAGGATATAATTATGCCAATGGTATCTGTTTCTATTCCAATATTCAACAAGAAATATAAATCACAAACCAAACAAAACGAATTGCAACAACAAGTCATTTTAGCCCAAAAACAAGAACGATTAAATACGTTAGAAACACTTTTGGACAAAGCGGTAAACAATAGGATTTCCTCGAGAATAAGCTATAAAACACAAACTAAAAATTTAGGCCAAGCCAAAAATGCGGAAATAATTTTAGTAAAAAGTTATGAAACAGGAACGATTGATTTTAATGCTATTTTGGATATTCAGGAATTACAATTGAAATTTCAAATCAATCAAATTGAATCTATTAAAACTTACTATAGACAAACCACAATTATTAATTACTTAACACAAAAACAATGAAACACACCTATCACATAGATGGAATGACTTGTAACGGTTGTCGCAGTAATGTTGAAGAAATACTTTCAAAAGTTAAAGGGGTTTCAAAAGCTTTAGTTGATTTAGATAAAGCAGAAGCTACCATAGAAACGGAATCACATATTCGAATTGAAAAATTTAAAGAAGCTTTAAGAAATGACGGAAGAAAGTATAGCATTCATAATTTAGGAGAACATAAACATGATACTAAAGAAGAAAAGAAAAAGGAACAACCCATAGGAAACGGAACTGGCACATTTTATTGCCCAATGCATTGCGAAGGTGATAAAACCTATAACAAAGCAGGAGATTGTCCTATTTGCGGTATGGATTTAGTTGAAGAACAAAATCTATCAAATACCACTTCAGGTCAATGGACATGTTCAATGCATCCAGAAGTTATAGAAGATGAATCTGGAGCTTGTCCTATTTGCGGTATGGATTTAGTGCCATTAGAAGCGGATGCTTCAGAAGAAGATAAAACCTATAAAAAACTATTAACAAAGTTTTGGATTGCAATTACTTTTACGGTTCCTATATTTCTATTAGCCATGTCAGAAATGTTAAATAACAATCCATTGTATTCAATTTTAGAACAAAAACAATGGAATTGGATTCAGTTTGCATTATCAATCCCTGTAGTTTTTTACGCAACCTGGATGTTCTTTACACGTGCTTGGGCATCAATAAAAACGATGAATCTCAATATGTTTACCCTTATCGGAATTGGTTCTGGTATTGCTTGGCTCTTTAGTGTCTTTGCTATGTTATTTCCAGATGTGTTTCCTCAAGATTTTAAAACTACTGATGGTAATGTTTTTGTTTATTTTGAGGCAACAACTGTTATTCTCACATTAGTATTATTGGGACAATTATTAGAAGCAAGAGCCCATAGTCAAACAAGTGGAGCAATTAAGGAATTACTAAAACTAGTACCAGCAACAGCAACATTAGTTTCAAATGGAGAAGACAAAGTAATCGCCATTGATAAAATTCAAAAAGGCAATTTATTACGCGTAAAGCCCGGAGAAAAAATACCTGTGGATGGCAGTATTATTGAAGGACATAGTAATATTGATGAATCGATGATTACAGGTGAACCTATTCCTGTCGTTAAAAATGTAGGTGACAAAGTAAGTTCTGGAACTATTAATGGTACAAAGTCATTTGTAATGAAAGCTGAAAAAGTAGGTTCAGAAACCTTGCTTTCTCAAATCATTCATATGGTGAATACCGCAAGTCGTACAAAAGCACCTATTCAAAAGTTAGCAGATAGAATCTCTAAATACTTTGTTCCAATAGTATTACTAGTTTCTGTAATAACATTTATTATTTGGGCAATCTTTGGTCCAGAACATGCTTATGTATTTGCTTTTGTAAATGCAATCGCAGTACTAATTATTGCTTGTCCTTGTGCTTTAGGTTTAGCGACACCAATGTCTGTTATGGTTGGTGTTGGTAGAGGTGCACTATCTGGTGTTTTAATTAAAAATGCAGAAGCTTTAGAGAAAATGAATAAAGTTGACACTTTAATTGTTGATAAAACAGGAACGATTACAGAAGGTAAACCATCAGTTGAGAAAGTAATATCTATAAATGAAATAGAAGAAAATAGCTTACTTCAATACATTGCATCCTTAAATCAGTATAGCGAGCATCCTTTAGCTGAAGCAATCGTAAACTATGGGAAATCAAAAAAGGTATCAATTAGCAAAGCAAACGATTTTGAAGCAGTTGCCGGAAAAGGCGTTATTGGTACAGTTGAAAATAAAAAAATCGCTTTAGGAAATGCGAAGCTATTAGAACAATTCTCTATTTCTATATCAGAAAATTTAACTAATAAAGTTATCGCAGAACAAGAGCAAGGAAAAACAGTTTCATACATAAGTATAGAAAATCAAGCAGTAGGTTACGTTACTATTTTTGATGCCATTAAAAAAACAAGTCAAAATGCTATTGAGACACTTCAAAATAATGGTGTTGAAGTTATCATGTTAACTGGAGATAATAAGAATACAGCAAAAGCAGTAGCAGAACAGTTAAACCTGAAACATTACAAAGCAGAATGTCTTCCTGAAGATAAACTCAACGAAATAAAAAAATTGCAGCAACAAGGTAAAGTTGTCGCTATGGCTGGAGATGGTATTAATGACGCACCAGCTTTAGCACAATCAGACGTTGGTATTGCCATGGGAACCGGAACTGATGTAGCAATTGAAAGTGCTTCAATAACGTTGGTTAAAGGCGATTTACAAGGTATTGTAAAAGCTAAAAAACTAAGTCATGGTGTGGTCAAAAACATTAAGCAAAACTTATTTTTTGCATTTGTGTATAACATATTAGGAGTACCAATAGCAGCAGGGGTTTTGTATCCATTTTTCGGGTTATTACTATCACCTATGATAGCAGCATTAGCAATGAGTTTTAGTTCAGTATCAGTAATAGTAAATGCATTAAGATTAAGGAATATTAAAATATAATTATGAGAAATTTAATAATAGTACTAGCAGTTTTAGTTTTGAGTTGTAAAAATGAGACAAAGCAAACAGAAAAAATCGAACATGAAGAACATGTCAAAACATCAGATAAAGAAGAAGCACCAAAGAAGAAAGTATTAAGTCCACATACATCAGCAATGGAAATGATTGGTGATGCGCACATTCATATGGATTACTCTTCGCCTGGAGTTCGAGGACGCATCATTTTTGGTGGATTAGTAGGCTACGATACTGTTTGGCAAGCAGGTGCACATAATGCCACTTGGTTAGAAACTAATGAGGATTTGGTCATAAATGGTGAAGTATTGCCAAAAGGAAAATATGGTTTATTTACAATTCCATCAAAAGAGGATTGGACTATAATGATTAATAAAAACTGGGATCAGCACGGTAAAGATGAATATGATGAGATTGATGATGTGTTACGATTTAAAGTGACTCCTATCATTTCCGAAGATATAAAAGAGCATTTAGAGTATAAAGTAAATAAGATTAGTGAAACAGATGGCACTATTTCTCTTGCTTGGGAGAAGGTAACCATTAGCTTTCCATTCAGCATAAATCAATAAAATGGTAACCAGACACACAGCACAAAAAATTAGAAAAACACATCGTTATTTAGGTCTGTTTTTAGGTATACAGTTCTTGATGTGGACGGTTAGTGGCTTGTATTTTAGTTGGACGGATATTGATGAGATTCATGGCGATCATTTTAAGAAAGATATTCCCTATCAAACTGCTTTTTTGGATTTATTAGGAAGTTCAGAGTTACATATTAAAGAACCTATTACATCATTAGAATTACTCGAAATAGCAGATGTGCCTTTTTATTGGATTAATGAAACAACACTTTATAATGCGTTAACAGGTGCTAAGAAAGACGCAATTACAGAACAGGAAGCAATCAAAGTAGCTGAGCGTTTTATGTTGTCTGACCTAGAATTTAAAGAAATACAGAGAATTGAAGCTGTAGGTGAACATCACGAATATCGTGGGAGACCTTTGCCAGCATATGCAATTTCATATAAAACAGATGAAAAACTTAAGGCATATGTCGCCATTAAAAACGGAGCTTTCCAAACAGTACGACATCGAGATTGGCGTTGGTTTGATTTTTTATGGATGACACATACAATGGATTATCAAGGGAGAGACAACTTTAATACAACTGTATTACGCGCCTTTTCTGCATTAGGATTAATTACTGTATTAAGTGGTTTTTCACTATGGTTTACGTCGTCACCTTCAGTTAGAAAATTATTAAAACGAAATAAAAGATAAGAGATGAAAAAGATTATAATTTACATAGCAATATTAGCGGTTGGTCTATTTTTAGGTTGGTTTCTTTTTGGAGGTTCATCAAATCATGAAACAGCGCATAATCATGATACAGCTGCACAAACTAATCAAATGTGGACATGTTCTATGCACCCGAAAATTATGCAACCCGAGGCTGGTGATTGTCCTATTTGCGGAATGGATTTAATTCCTATGGAAAATAATTCAGAAGGATTGTTGGCAGACCAGTTTAAGTTAACAGAAAATGCTATGGCATTGGCCAACATACAAACATCAATTGTAGGTAATGGAAAATCAGAAGACCATACGATTAAGTTATCTGGAAAGGTTACAGAAAATGAGGAGTCCAATGCAGTTCAAGTGAGTTACTTTTCTGGGCGACTAGAACGTTTGAATGTTAATTTTACAGGTGAAAAAGTGCAAAAAGGACAACTATTAGCCACCATTTATTCTCCAGAATTATATGCAGCGCAACAAGAATTAATTACAGCGTCTTCAATGAAAGAGTCCCAACCTGCATTATACAAAGCAGTGCGTAATAAATTGAAATTATGGAAACTTTCTGAAAGTCAAATTAATAAGATTGAAACAACTGGTAAAGTAAAAGAAAATGTTCCGGTCTATTCAACAGTTTCTGGTACAGTTTCAGAAAAATTAGTAGAACAAGGCGACTACATAAAGCAAGGGCAAGCACTTTTAAAAATCGCTAATTTAAGCACTGTTTGGGCAAATTTTGATGTGTATGAAAATCAAATTGATTTATTTAAAAAAGGACAAGAAGTTTCTATCACAACAAATGCTTACTCTAACAAAACATTTAAAGGTACAGTAGATTTTATTGACCCAATTTTGGACACGAGAACAAGAACTGTAAAACTAAGAGTGGTACTCAATAATAGTAAGGACGCATTTAAGCCAGGAATGTTCGTAGAAGGAAAAATCAAAGGCATCACTTCAACTGAAGAGCAAGTTTTAACTATTCCGTCATCTGCTGTTTTATGGACTGGTGAGCGCTCTGTAGTGTATATAAAAGGGAATCCAAACCAATCTATTTTTGAAATGCGCGAAATTACATTGGGAAATAAAATTAGTGATAACTATGAAGTCTTAGAAGGCTTAAATAATGGTGATGAAATTGTAACTAATGGCACATTTACAGTAGATGCAGCTGCACAATTGCAAGGAAAGAAGTCAATGATGAATAAATCAGGTGCCAAAGTTATGACTGGACATGAAGGACATTTGGGAATGGAAGAGATTCTATTCGAAGAAAAAGAGATTATATTTAACAGGAATGAAAGAGTCAGCGTATCAAAAGATTTTCAAATTCAATTGAAAGCTGTTTTTAACGATTACATCACATTAAAAAATGCTTTAGTTAAAGATGATCCAAAACATGTAACATTAAAATCAAAAAATCTATTAGAAAATTTGTCTAAAGTTGACATGGACCTAATAAAGGATAAAGAAGTTTATAGCCATTGGATACTCTTAGAAAAAGAGATAAAAATAGCAGCGACTTCAATTTCCAAAACCTCTAAAATCAAAGCTCAACGAGATTATTTTAAACACCTGTCATCACAGTTAACCAATGCGATTGAAGTATTTGGTATTAATGAAAAAGTATATCATCAATTTTGCCCTATGGCTGCTGATAATAATGGAGCGTATTGGTTAAGTAAAGAAGAGAACGTAATCAATCCCTATTTTGGTGATGCGATGTTAACTTGCGGAGAAGTAAAACAAGTTATAGAATAATTATAAATTAAATAATAACCACTAAATTTTAAAACAATGAAAAAAGTAATTTTAAGTGCAGCTGTTATAGCTGCAATGTGTTTAACAAGTTGTAAAAACGAAACCAAACAAGAAACAGAAACAATAACTACCGAAGTATCAAAAGAAATCGCAATGGCAGACATTACTTTTGGAGTAAGAGGAAACTGCGGAATGTGCAAAAACACCATAGAAAAAGCAGCTCATGCTGTTGAAGGTGTTGAGAATGCGACTTGGGATGTAGAAAAAAAGAAAATTGATGTGTCTTTTGATGATACTAAAACAGACGCTATGGCAATTCATAACGCAATCGCAGCTTCAGGATATGATACTGAGGAAGTAGCAGGAAGCGAAGAGGCTTATGAAGGTTTACCTGGTTGTTGTAAATACGAGCATGATATGGAAATGAATCAGTCTGGTGAAATCAAAGAATAAGACCTTTCAAATCACAATCTATAATTTTATTACAATAGAACTTCTGAAAAGTAATTATTTTGATAGGTTTTATTCTTAAAACTATAATCTGAGTTTGAACTCAGGTTTATAATTCTAAAATTAGTAGTATATAAAAAAAGCCTATCACAATGTGATAGGCTTTCAAATCTTTGGTTAAGCGTATATTAGATAACTTTTACGTTAACTGCGTTTAATCCTTTTTTTCCTTCTTCAAGATCAAATTCAACTTCATCACCTTCGCGAATTTCATCGATTAATCCAGAAATGTGTACAAAGTGATCTTTGTCTGAACCTTCTTCATTAATAAATCCGAAACCTTTAGCGTCGTTGAAGAATTTTACTGTTCCTTTACTCATTGTATTATAATTTAATGTTTAATAATTATTTAATAGAATTCAAAGATAGTGCCAAAAATTGGATTATCTAGTTAATTTTCGTAAAGCTACCCATTGTTTTAACATTTCTCTTGAGTCTGTCGCTGGATAACCCAATACTGTTTTACCTGCTGCAACGTCATTCATAACACCAGACCCAGCGCCTACAGTTGCTCCTGAGTGAATGGTTGTATGATCTTTAATAGAAGCGCTCCCTCCAATCATAACGCCATCTCCAAGCGTTACAGAGCCTGCTAATCCGCTACTTCCTGCCATGATACAAGAACGACCAAGCACACAATTATGTGCAATCTGAACAAGGTTATCAATCTTGCATCCATCGCCTAATATTGTAGAACTAAATTTTCCGCGGTCAACACAAGAATTCGCACCAATTTCTACCTGATTTCCTATAACTACGTTTCCTATATGTGGAATTTTAATCAACCCCCTACCATCATCACTTGGACGATAACCAAAGCCATCTGCTCCAATACTTACATTAATATGAAATATACAATGGCTCCCAATCACAGAACGTTCTCGAATCACTGTACCAGACCATACTGTAGTGTGATCACCTATAGTAGTTTCATCAAAAATGGTCACATTTGGATACAGTATCACACCTTTACCTATAACAACATCTTTACCAACATAACAGCCTGCTCCAACTCTACTCCCTTCTCCAATTGTTGCCGAAGCATCAATGCTTGCTGTAGGATGAATGTCTGTTTCAAAATAAGGTGCTGGAGGTGCAAACACCTCTAATAATTTAGCCATAGCTAAATCGGCATTTTTAACCTTTATAATTACACGATTATTACCAGGTTCTAAATCTATGATATCATTTACGATAGCTAAAGAGGCCTCAGAATCTGCCCACATGGCAGCATATTTTCTATTTCCTATAAATGTTGCTTGGTTACTATTTGCTTTTTGAATTTGCTCTAAACCACTGATATCATGGGTTGTTTCACCTAAAACTTCTCCATTTAATAGTGTATTAATCTCTTGTATAGTAAATGACTTCATTAATTATATGTTAGTTAGTAAGCCACAAGATACTAAAATAGTAAGTAATTATTAAGCTTAGGAATTTCAAAATCAAGTAAATCTACCCTACTGTAAATGCGGTTGACTGTTTAAATTTAAGTATACCAAAAAAACTAAATTATGGGAACTATAGATCATTGCAAGTTATTATGTGAATCAGCATCGGCTTATCTTATTGAAACTAATTATCCTAGTGGAATATATCAACTAAATCTCGCTAAACCGGTATTTAAACGAGAAATAACGCTGCCAATAATTCGAGAAAATACGATTAGACAATATAACTCTATAGGTTTTATTAGTGATCCTTATGTTATCTAGCATCGCCATTAAAAAAGAATCTGTCTATTAAGATTTAGGCTGGCTGTAACTTCGCTCTTAACTCTGGATTTACAATAATAAAAACCGTGTAAGGTTCCAATCCATAAGAAGATGAGACCAAGCGAATGGCTTCTTTTATTGTTTCTAAATCCTCATTTGACATCTTGAATGACACGCATATTCGCTGAATTTCCTTTTTGACCACGTCAAATGCGTAACACATTATTTTGTTCACTCGATAAATCATGTGGTTTTAGCAATTCTAGAAATTTTTCTCCAATCAATGTATTGGTATATATAATGTCAAGAATAACTTTCTT
>JAWUWM010000097.1:0-34470 GCA_034111845.1 Psychroserpens sp.
TCAGTCAAGTATCCCAAATACAAACGCGTAAATTTGTAGATTAAATAAGTTAAAGCCTTAGAGCAACGTATTTAACTTGAGCCTGACTTCTGTTAGTCTGGAATATATCAAGTTCTCGTTCGGTGTATTAGTCTAACATCAAATGAGTTTCAGACCTAAGAAATCTGATTGGAATACTTAAAGTTTTGAGGCTTTCTTATTTTAAGCTCTTCTATATAATTAGACATAAAAAAGTGCCCTATAATCATATTCAAAAAATGATTATTCCTATTAAAAATTGTAGCTCCCCATTAACTCAATATCTTTTTCAAACTATTATAAATAGCATACTCCATTTGATCCATTTTACCATCTGCAAATGCCATAAGTTTGATATCTGCAAATAACTCATTTGGATTATTCTTATACGATTCTGAAGAATCCACAGCATCAACTATTTTAGTAATACTCTGGTAATCGTTATCATCATCAAACTCACGTTTAATATGATTATAAGTTTCTAAATCCACACGAGACAAAATATACTCATGTTCCCGCTCTGTTTCTTTTAAATCAGAATGCGCTACATATAATAAAATGTAAGCTACTAACTCTTCCTTTGTCCAGTTCATATTTACTGTAGTTATGTTATTAAAGTTCCATATTCTGTCCATGAACCATCATAAACAGTTATTTTTTTATAGTCTAAAATATATGCAGCTAACGCCAAAATACAAGCTGTAATTCCTGAACCACAGGTAAAAGTTAGTGATTTATCCTCTAAGTTGAAACTATTAAAAATAGATTTCAAATCTTCCTTTGATTTTAGACAATTTCCGTTAAGTAAATTTGAATATGGTAGATTTTCAGAATTTGGAATAGTTCCACGTCTTAAACCAACTCTTGGCTCAGGCACCCTGCTTTGAAAACGCTCTGTAGAGCGCGCATCTAATATGATATGGTATTCGTTTTTAAAGACTTTAGAAATATCATCAAAAAAGCACATGTTTTTGGGTTGATATACTGCGGAAAAATTGCCAACACCCAAACTTGGAGAATCCAATGAAGACACTGTTTTATAATTCATTTTTTTCCACTCTGGAAGTCCACCATCTAAAACAGATACACTTTCAAAGCCAAAGGTTCTAAACAACCACCAAACTCTAGCACTAGAATAAATACCTTTGTTATCATAAACGACAATTATAGAGTCTTTATTAACACCAAGGGCTCTAGCTTCTCGTTGAAATTGTTCTTGCGAGGGCATTGTTGTTGGAAACTCAGCTTCTATAGCGCTAAATTTTCCTTTTAAATCAAAATATAGTGTCTTTGGAATCCATCTTTCCGAAGAAAAAGAAGCAAAATCAGAGACTTTTCTAATCGTTGCATCTAAAACAATAAGCTTATCAATATCAAGATTTTCATGCAGCCATGCTACACTAACAATATGTGACTTATTACTACCCATTTGGAATCGTTTTTCCTAATCGTGACTATGTATTTATATTTTGGATTTCTTTACAATTTGAGATTCTGAGTTCAACTTAGAATAACCGAATAACACCGTTTTATATAAAAATTCGTGCTCTACTTATTTTACAGCCTCATAATTATCATCCCATTCTTTTGGTTTGGGATCGTGCAGTTTTCCTAAAGATTTTGCAACAAGCATAGACACTGTGGCATCACCAGTAACATTCACTACTGTTCTACACATATCTAAAGGTCTATCAACCGCAAAAATCAAGGCTAAACCAATTGGTAATAATTCTTCAGGAAAGCCTATAGACTCTAAAACTATTACAAGCATCACCATTCCTGCACTAGGAACAGCTGCACTACCAATTGATGCTAAAAGCGCTGTAGCGACAATGACTAATTGGTTAGTAAATGTCAATCCTTCTGGCCAAATAACCTGCATAATAAATACTGCTGCAATACCTTGATACAAACTAGTCCCGTCCATGTTTACAGTAGCTCCAACAGGTAATACAAATCCTGAGACTTCTTTATCGACGCCTAAATGCTCTTCAACACGTTCCATAGTAACAGGCAATGTTGCTGCACTTGAACTTGTAGAAAAAGCTAACAATTGAGCTGGAGATATATTCTTTAAAAACCAGAGTGGTGATTTCTTTGTGTACACTTTTACGAGAATAAGATAGAAACCAATCATTAAGGCTAAACCAACAACAACACATCCAGCATAACTTAGAAGTTTGACTAAAATCTCAGTATCATCAAAAGCGATAATCACATTAGCCATTAAAGCAAAAACTGCATAAGGCGCAAATAACATAATTAAATCTACCATTTTCATAACCACTTCATTAAGCGAATCAAAAATCTTAATCATTGGTTTTGCCTTTTTCTTCGGAATTAACAACAAACAAATTCCAACAAATAGTGCAAAGAAAATGACCTGTAACATTTTAGCTTCACCTAAAGCTGTAAAAATATTACTCGGAAAAATATCAACCAAAGCCTGCAATGGTCCTGCATCATTTTGATTTGCAGCCTTCTCTAGCTTATCAACAACACCAGCATCATTCTCATATTTCAATTTTATTTTCTCTATAGTCTCTGCAGACATACCAGCTCCCGGTTTTATTGTATTCACAATAGTCAAACCAATGATAATAGCAATTAACGTTGTACCAATATAAATAATGATGGTACGTAAGCCCATAGATTTAATCTTAGAAATATCTTTTAAATCTGAAATACCCTTAATTAAAGATGCTAAAATTAATGGGACAGCAATAAGCTTTAATAAATTAATAAAAATAGTTCCAAAAGGCGCAATCCAATCGGTTACAAATCCTTTTCCTCCGCCAACAGAATTCATTACAAAACCAAAGACAATCCCTAAAACCATCCCTATTATAATCTTCCAGTGTAATGCTAGTTTTTTCATATGTATTTCCCGTAAAAACGAGACTCTTGTTAGTTAGTATTTATGCTTCGGAAATCATCTGACCAGAAAACTTCATCTTTTATACTATTATTGATACATTTTATTAAGCAAATAAAAATCTGCAATCACCAATGCTGCCATAGCCTCTACAATTGGTATAGCTCTTGGCACCACACAAGGATCATGACGACCTTTGCCTTGCATTTCTACAATATCACCATCGCGATTAAGCGCGTCTTGTTTTTGAATCACAGTAGCAACCGGTTTAAACGCTACTCTAAAATAGATATCCATCCCATTGCTAATACCGCCTTGAATACCTCCAGATAGATTCGTTTTAGTAGTACCATCTTCATTGAACAAATCATTATGTTCTGTTCCTTTCATTCGTGCACCACAAAATCCGCTACCATACTCAAAACCTTTCACTGCGTTTATAGATAACATTGCTTTTCCTAAATCGGCATGGAGCTTATCAAAAACAGGTTCTCCTAATCCAACAGGTACATTTTTAATAACACAAGTAACTGTGCCACCAATAGTATTCCCCTCTTTTTTTATTTCTTTTATTCTTGTAATCATCTGTGCTGCAATCGCTTCATCTGGGCAACGCACAGCATTACTTTCAATCTTAGAAAAGTCTAAATCCTGATACGGTTTATCTATAAAGATCTCTCCAACAGAAGATGTAAATGCATTAATTTCTATTTTAGAAATGAACTGCTTAGCAATTGCACCAGCCACTACTCGCGATGCAGTTTCACGTGCAGAACTTCGTCCCCCGCCTCTATAATCACGCACACCATACTTTTTCTCGTACGTGTAATCTGCATGACTTGGACGGTAGACATCTTTTATATGCGAATAATCGTTAGATTTTTGATTGGTATTCTTAATCACAAAACCAATTGGTGTCCCTGTAGTTTTGCCCTCAAAAATCCCGGACAAAAATTCGACTGCATCTGGTTCTTTTCGTTGGGTAACAATAATTGATTGCCCAGGTTTACGCCTATTCATTTCATTTTGAATGGCGTCAAAATCCAATTGTATTCCTGGAGGACAACCATCAATTATCCCACCAATTGCGACACCATGAGACTCCCCAAATGTGGTGAGTTTAAAAATATTTCCGAAGGAATTCCCTGCCATAATCTAAGATTTTACGCTAAAGTACTTGTAAAAACAGAGAAACAAAAACGGAATTACATAAAGCATCCAATTTCCGAAGAAAAATCACCTAACAATTACTTAACAATTTGCTGATTGTTTGTTAATTACATTAATTCTTACGTTGAAAAGTAAATTAATTCCTTTGCATCTTAAATTGATAGTATCCATTGAAAACAAAGCGTAAAGTAGAAGTTGTCGTTATTTCTGATGTTCATCTAGGAACCTATGGATGCCATGCCAAACAACTATTGACGTATCTCAATAGTATCTCCCCAAAAAAACTCATCTTAAATGGCGATATTATTGATATCTGGCAGTTTAAAAAACGATACTTTCCAAAATCACATTTAAGAGTTATCAAAAAAATAATAGACATGGCTGCCGATGGTGTTGAAATCATCTACGTCACTGGTAATCATGATGACCTGTTAAGAAAATTTAGCGATACATCAATAGGCAATATAGCTATTGTTGATAAAGCGATATTAAACCTTGATGGTAAAAGCGCTTGGGTCTTTCATGGTGATGTTTTTGACGCCTCTATTCAAAATGTTAAATGGCTAGCAAAATTAGGAGGCCATGGCTATGATTTACTTATTCTTCTCAATCAATTCACAAACTGGTGCTTAGAAAAAATGGGGAAAGAAAAATACTCACTCTCTAAAAAAATAAAAAACAGTGTCAAAGGCGCTATAAAATACATCAGTGATTTTGAGAAGATAGCTACAGACTTGGCTATAGAAAAAGGATATGATTATGTTATTTGCGGACATATACATCAGCCAAAAATGGTGAATATAAAAACCAAACATGGCAAAACAACATATCTAAACTCAGGGGATTGGGTAGAGAATTTTACCGCATTAGAATATCAATTCAAACGCTGGAAACTCTATAATTATAATACTGACAAATTGAGAGCATTTTATGCAGATCAAGATACAAACGAGATAGAAGTTAAAGACCTCATCGCAGCTATCACTGTCATTGAACAAAAAAATAAAAAACCTAAACCCTTAGATAAGAGCACGTCTAAGAACCGTAATAGGATGTAAAGCTTCACGTTGCGTGCCGTCTTTTATTTGGTGCCTACAACTCGTTCCATTTGCTGAAATCAGAACATTATCATCACTGTTTCGAACTGCTGGAAACAAGGTCTGCTCCCCTATTCGCATACTCACCTCATAATGTTCTTTTTCGTATCCAAAACTTCCAGCCATACCACAACAACCACTAGGAATAATAGTTACTTTGTAATTTTCGGGTAGATTTAAAACCGAAAAACTTGAAGATTGATTTAGCAATGCCTTTTGATGACAGTGCCCATGAAATTTTATTATTTTTTCTTTGGAAGTAAATTGTGTCGACTTAATATTACCTGATTCAATTTCACTTTGAATAAACTCTTCTATCAAAAACGTATGCTTTGCTATGTTATCTGCAGATAGTTTATCGTCTGCCAATCTCAAGTACTCATCTTTAAAGGTTAAAATTGCAGAAGGCTCTATTCCTAATAACGGTGTGCTTTCTGAAACTAAATCTTTAAAAACAGTCACGTTTTTATTTGCAAATACTTTAGCTTGTTCTAATAATCCTTTTGATAAAAACGAACGTCCAGATTCTGAATGTTCTACAAACGTCACTTTGTAATTTAAAGCTTTTAAAAGATCAATAGCATCAATACCTATTGACGTATCCAAATGATTGGTAAACTCATCATTAAAGAGATACACTTCTTTAATATATTTTATAGTATCTAATTTATTTATAGATACTTGAATAACTTTACTTAAACTTTTATTTGATATTAAAGGTAATGATCTTTCCTTGGCAATTCCAACCATTTTTTTTAACAAAAAAGAGGTTCCCTTATTTGAAAATACAAAGTTTATTATACCAGGAAACTGACTCCCGAAATCATTGAGTTTATTATTATATGCAAACAATTTAGCACGTAAACTGACCCCATTTGCTTTTTGATATTGGTATTGAAACTCAGCTTTTAAACTGGCGACATCTACACTACTTGGGCATTCACTAACACAAGCCTTACAACTCAAACACAAATCAAAAACCTCTTTCAACGCCTCCTGATCAAACTTATTAGACTTCTCTGAGTGTGTCAAAAACTCACGCAAGGCGTTTGCCCTTGCTCTAGTTGTGTCTTTCTCATTACGAGTTGCTCGATAACTAGGACACATGGTACCCCCAAATTCTGGCAACTTCCTACAATCTCCAGATCCGTTGCACTTCTCAGCTTCTCGAAGAATACCTTGAGATGATGAAAAATCTAAAAATGTTTCTATTTCCGGCTCTACGCGATCTGGCTGATATCGCAAAGACTCATCCATTGGATAGGCATCAACAATTTTCCCAGGATTAAAAATGTTTTGTGGATCAAAAGTAGATTTGATTCGTTTCAAAATCTTGTAATTTTCATCACCAATCATTAACGGAATAAACTCAGCACGAACAATACCGTCACCATGCTCTCCGCTCATAGAGCCGTTATAGCGCTTCACTAAACGAGCCACATCTGATGTGATGCTTCTAAACAACTCTACATCAGTTTTCTTTTTTAGATTTAAAATCGGTCGTAAATGTAATTCTCCAGCTCCAGCATGCGCGTAATAGACAGGCTTTTGATTATAGGTTTCCATCAATTGCGAAAAATCCTTGATATAGCTAGATAAATCCTCAAGCGCAACCGCCGTATCTTCTATACAAGCAGCAGCCTTATCATCTCCAATCATATTACCCAATAAGCCTAATCCTGCTTTTCGTAATTCATTAGCTTTATCGACTTCGTTACCTCTGAGCAACGGGTTAGCGTAACTCAAACCTAAAGTTTCCAATGCAGCAACTAGCGCTTGTACGTTCTCATCTAGCGCATTGGGATCATCTTCTCTAAGCTCACAAATTAAAATAGCTTTCGGATCTCCTTTTATGAATTTCCTATTCTCTTGCTGTGTTTTATTATGCTTCGTCAAATCCAAAATGATTTTATCCATCATTTCACAAGCAAAAAGATTGTGTTTCATTACTATAGTTACCGCATCCATACAAGCATCAATCGTATCAAAATGCGCAGCAACCATTACACTATTTAAAGGAGGTAAGATATCGAGTTTTAAGGTGATTTGCGTTGTAAACGCAAGCGTACCCTCGCTTCCTGACAAAAGCTTACACACGTTCAAAGGTCGTTTGTTTTCTAAATCATCAGCATAAAGATTAGAAAACACGTCTGATTTAATCAATTCATCTATAGCGTAACCAGTATTTCTTCTATGAATTTGAGGTTTTGGAAAATTCGAAACTATTTGTCTCTGAACTGCTTTAGATGATAATTCTAATTGAATCGTGCGATAAATATCACCTTCAACAGATTTCAATGTTAGTTTTTGCTCAAACTCTTTCGAAGATAAATCTTTAAAGACAACAGTGCTTCCGTCACTCAATATCGTATGCAACTCCACAACTTTATCTCGTGTAACACCGTATTTTATAGAGGTTGAACCAGAAGAGTTATTACCAACCATACCTCCAATCTTGCAGCGATTTGAGGTAGATGTATTTGGTCCAAAAAACAGTCCAAAAGGCTTTAAATAGCTATTTAACTCATCTCTTACCACTCCCGGCTCAACGGTTACAGTTCGCTCTTTCTCATTGATATTAAGAATCCTAGTAAAATATTTAGACACATCAACGACAATGCCTTCACCAACACACTGTCCCGCGAGCGAAGTACCTGCAGCTCTTGGAATTAACGACGTATAATTCTGTCTAGCAAAATCAATAAGAGCCCTGATATCATTATCGCTTTTAGGCAATGCTACTGCTAATGGCAACATACGATACACAGAGGCGTCTGTGGCATAAAGCGTTTTCATTAACTGATCAAAGTGTAAATCGCCTTCCAATTGAGAGGCCAAATCTTGTAGTTGAAAATTACTAATCATATAGGCAAAAATATGTGTAATAAAGCTAAAAACAAATCTCAAAAAACAACATTTTTGACTTTATATTTGCTAAGTTATATAGAAACTGTAACATATGAACTTTTTACAAGTCATATTAGTAATTAATTAAAGACAACAAAACTTAACTTTATGAAAAAATTATTTTTAGCAGCATTAACATTGATAGGCTTTACTGCAGCAAACGCACAAGACATCTCTGAGAACACCATAGGCCTTCGACTTGGAGATAGCGATGGTTTTGGCGCAGAAATCTCTTACCAAAGAGGTCTTGGAGACAATAATCGTGTAGAAATTGATCTTGGTATTAGAAGCGGAAACGGGTATGATGGCTTTAAACTTGCTGGAATCTACCAATGGGTCTGGGTGCTTGAAGGTGATTTTAACTGGTATGCAGGCGCTGGTGGCGGCTTAGGGTCTTATAGTTTTGACGAGCCTTTTAACGACAAAAATGATGACAGTGAAACATTTTTCTTTGCTGCTGGTAATATTGGAATAGAATATAATTTTGATTTTCCATTACAATTATCTCTCGACGCTAGACCAGAACTTGGATTTGGTGATTTTAGAAATGATTTAGATTTTGATATTGCCCTAGGCGTGAGATATAGATTCTAATTTCTAACTAGAACAAAAATCAACAACAAAAAGCTACTTCAATTGAAGTAGCTTTTTGTTATAAATATCGTTCTCTCATAATATCACAATGATGATTCTCGTGACCAATGGTAATGAAAGCAACCGCTCTTGGTGATAAATTACTATTACTAGCTACACCTATTTGCTTAAGCATTTCATTAGAAAAACTTTCAAAAAGAGCTATACTTGCTAATCTAACAGCTTTATATTCAATCATTAAACTAGACATAGATCTCGCATTAGCTTCAGACGACACAACATATTCATCCTGATCATAACCAGGAAAAAAGGCTTTATCTTTTCTAGCAATACATAACGCCCTATAAGCAAACACACGCTCTGTATCAATAAGATGCTGGATAATCTCCTTTATTGTCCACTTCCCTACCTCGTATCGGTATTCTAATTTTTCTTCAGAAATGGACTCCAAAAAAATTATAGTTGCAGCTCCATTATCTTTCAAACCTTTGGAAAGCGTTACATCACCTGCTTTTTGTACATATTGTTTATAATAAGGGTTATACTCGTTTAAAGCTAAATCGTCTTTTGTCATCATAGAAGTTTGAAAAATAAGAATACAAAAAAAACCCTCCACTACAATTATAATGAAGGGCAAATTTTATAAATCTTAACGCTCTACAATTCGTTGAAAATTGTATGCATTAATCGTTTTTTATCATTGATACTCTCCTCAAGACTAATCATAGTCTCAGTTCTATAGATACCCTCAATGTCGTCTAACATGAAAATAATATCTTTAGCATGAGATGTATTTTTAGCCCTTACTTTACAGAAAATATTAAATTTCCCAGTGGTAATATGGGCTACGGTTACATAAGGAATATCCTGGATACGCTCTAAAACGAACTTTGTTTGAGATGTATTGTTTAAAAACACACCCACGTAGGCTATAAACGAATATCCTAACTTTAAATAATCTAATGTTAGTGACGATCCTCGAATAATTCCCGCTTCCTCCATCTTCTTTACTCTCACATGAACGGTTCCTGCCGAAATAACTAATTTTTTAGCAATATCAGTAAAAGGAATTCTTGTATTATCGATCAACATGTCTAAAATTTGATGATCAATTTCATCTAATTTGAATTTTGGCATTTTCTTCAGTTTCTTAAATTTTAAACAAAAATAATGCATTTTCTTTAATGATATCTCACAAAAAGAGTATTATTTCACGTTTTTAATGAGAATTTAACATCATTAATCATCACGAAATCGATTTCGCTACCTACTTTCAAGACCACCCCATTCGCTCCAAACACCTCATTACCGTTGGCATCAATCTCTTTATGCGCAAAAAAACTATTCAAATCTGAAATTTTTTGAATTTTCGGGACAAAAACCACCTCATTACCTCTTAAAACTTCTAGATACTGAATAGCTACATCGCCATTCATTGAATTTCGAATAATAATATCATAGAATAGCTTTTCATTTTGAGGGATCTTAAAATAAGACTCACTATAATCTCCTGTAATTGTGTTTTTTGCAATATAATCTAAAGAGACGACCAATGACTGAAACACAAACTCCCGCGTACACTCTCTATTATAGTCCTTAGCACAATGTCCAGCTTCAAAAAGTACAGTAGGGACATTTGAAGCTTGAAACGCATCGCCCACACAGTTTACATTAAAGCTATCGTCATAAATCCCAACTTGACCTTTTATTTGCTGCTGCAAATTATCATTCATAACCGAAATAACTTCCATCGCCTTTTTTCTCGTCGTAGTAATTGATCTGTTTTTATCTTGAGAAGGCGACAAAAAAGATACCGTAGCCGACTTATTAACCTTACCCGCACTAAAAATTGTGCGTTGTCCATGCAGATTATAACAAAAATCAGGCTTAAAATCCTCAAAAACAGCTCTCAGCACTTTACTTTCAGGCTGTGACAAATCTTGAGCATCTCTATTTAGGTCAATTTGACTTGCATTAGACCGCGTATATGATTTAGCACCATCTGGATTAAGAATTGGAATAATACAAATTGTACAACTCTCTAGAATGTGATCAACTTTATTATTATTATTATTATTATTATTATTATTAACTGAAAAGACATTAAGCAGATCAAAAACAGCTTTCGTAGTTGTACTTTCATTACCATGCATTTGAGACCACATTAGTATTTTTTTGGAACCAGAACCAAATGTGATGCTATGAATTAGTAATCCGTTTACAGAATTCCCAACTTCTACAATCTTCATGTCACCCTTTAATTTCTCCAAAAGAGGAGCTATGTTTTGGCTATGAATATAGCGACCAAAAAGCGTCAATTCTTTATGGGTTTCAAATAGTAATTTTAATATTTCTTTTTGCATTTTTTTAATCTTACTTATACAAAGGTAAACAATTGATATTTTACAATTGTAAACAAAGTAATGTTTACATATTTATCCAAAATCGTCTGTAAACCCGACAAATCTTCCAGCGAACAGAATTCAAAACACAAGAAAATATTATAAAGATTAATAATTATACTTATATATTTAATATTCAATATTTTAAATTACAATATATAAAGTTTTAATCTAAGTTAATTTATAATAACTTAAGTTCTATTAGAGATTTGATTACAATATGTTTACATTTGTAACGTTACAAAATTAAACTTTATCGTTTACAATGATAAACAACGAAGGATTCACAAAACGACTTAAAAAAGTCATAGATTTCTATGGTGAATCCGCCTCGTCATTTGCCGAAAAAATAGACGTTCAACGCTCTAGTATTTCACACATATTATCGGGTAGAAATAAGCCTAGTTTAGATTTTGTATTAAAAGTACTTTCTGCTTTTCCTGAAGTTGAATTGTACTGGTTGATGAATGGAAAAGGATCATTCCCCGCCCCAATTCATCAACATAAAAAACCTGAAATTTCTGAAGTGAAAGATGCTTCTAACTCCAAATTAAAATCAACCGCTCAAATTTCGAGTAAGCTCATTTCCGAAGAAAAAGATATTGAACGTATTGTAATTTTTTACAAAGATGGCACATTCAAAAATTTTGAACAGTCGTAATTAAATCTCCAAAAAAAAATCAAATCCCATAATCTTATAAATCACGAACTGTTTCGTAATTTTGTAAAAAACATGATTCATGCAAAAACTCCTAGTATTCTTGCTACCCTTATTATTTGTAAACTGTTTTCATACTGAAAGAAATTGTGCGGATTTTAAAACAGGGACTTTTGAATTTAATTATGAAATTGATGGCATCACAAAAACAGGTAAATTTGTTAGAACCGAAACTTTGAATATTGACTATTTTGAAAACAAAGTGGATTCTGCATCTATACGTTGGATTAATGATTGTGAATTTATCCAAAAGACGATAAACCCAAAAAATAACAACGAAGAAAAAGCGATTCATTTTAAAATCCTTACGACCTCTGAGGATTCCTACACCTTTGAATACCAATTAGCAGCGAAGGATGCTTATAAAAAGAAACGCGTTAAAAAAGGGATTGCTAAGAAAATAAAGTAGCACCTAACAAACTCAAAATAAATGTTATAGTCGTTTCTATTTTCCTTATATTACTTTATAACACAAAACCATTTCTTATAGCTCGTGGGTTTTTGCTTTGACTTGTAACGATAGTGACGGGAATTCTATTGCATCTAAACAATATATTACTACAAATTCATTTCAGCTATTTTAAAATTCAGTTATTATAATGTTAGATTTCTTACTTACCAGTGATGCTATTATGGCATTATTAACCTTAACATTTTTAGAAATTATTCTAGGGATTGATAATATAGTTTTTATCTCTATTGCAGCTAATAAACTTCCAGAACATCAAAGAAATAAAGCAACTAACATAGGATTATTATTAGCTATGGCACAGCGCATAATACTGCTGTTTCTTGTGTCTTTTCTTGTTGGCTTATCAGAACCTTTCTATAATTTAGAAACAAGCTGGCTTCAACTTCATTTGAGCTGGCAAGCTATTATACTCTTTGCTGGTGGGCTCTTTCTAATCTATAAAAGCACCTCAGAAATTAGAGAAAAAGTGTCACACCCAGAACATGATGAAGCTAAAGTGAAAGGTAAAAAGATTACATCACTAACAAATGCTATTGTTCAAATACTGATTATTGATTTTATATTTTCGATAGATTCTATTCTCACAGCTGTCGGTATGACCAATGGCTTACATCCTAATCATAATTACACTTTGGTGCTGATGATTATCGCTGTAATGATTTCAATAGCTATTATGATTGGATTCGCAAATCCAATTAGAAAATTTATTGATACTAATCCAAGTGTTCAAATGCTAGGATTAGCATTCTTGATTTTAATTGGTTTTATGCTAATTACAGAAGCTGCTCATTTATCACACACAGAATTCTTTACTAACAAGGTTGGGGCCATACCAAAAGGTTATCTATATTTTGCTATTGCGTTTTCTTTATTTATTGAAATGCTTAATTATAAAATAAGTAAGAAAAAGAAACATTAGAAGTCTTCTTAATCCATTATAAATTTAAATCCAGCGGTAATTATATTGGCACTTAGTGTATTATCTCTATCATATTGCGTGTATTTTAGATCAATACTTTTTAAACCTAATTTCCAGATGTGAAATTTTGTGAAGATATCTGTATACGACGCTCCAAAACTAAATTGATTTGCACTGTATTTAGATAAATCATAGTCTGATGTGTAAAACTCATCTGTAGATAAATGTCCTTCATATACATCAAAGTAATCTGCTGCTGTTTGATTATAAAAACGATATGATGGATACAATGTAAACTTATCACTAATCTTAATAGGCACCTCTACACTTGCTGTATGTGATTTAATCCCCCAATCATCAGTATAATAGCGGTAAAACGTTCTTACTACAAAGGTTTCATTAATATAATAATTGAGTCGCCCTCCTACTGCAATTTTTAGCCTGGAATCGGGCAATCGCTCAATATCATCTGCCAATTGAAAATTCTCAATAAACGAATCTGCTATATCACTAAAATACACGCGTTGGAATGGTGTAGATAACAAACCGTCTTGTTGAACTAAGTCTATCACAAATGACCCTTGGAGTTTTTTAGATAAAATTTGAGAAAACCCAAAGCCTAGAGCATAAGTATTTCTACCTTCATTATCAAAAGTTGTAAAATCGGGGTTATAATTAGTATTTCCAATAATCGTGTTTTGAGTAAATAAATTACTACTTAAACCGTTTCCTCCATCCGCAAATGGTCTTAATTCTGTTGGATATAGAGCGTTCCAAGTATCAACATAGACATTTCCATTAATACTGATTTCGGTATTTTTTTCATTAAATAGTTTGCTATAGCTACCACCAACTCCAAGTGAAAAATAATCATACTCTGCAGATACAGATATTTTAGCAGACCAAATATCATTTCTGTCATCTGAGCTATGACTGTAAGCACCTGTAAGATTCGTCCATAAATCTGATTCAGAGGCTCCAGAGCTCGCTACAAAGGGATCTGCAGGACTATCGCCATCAAATGCTCCAACATTACTTGAGGATGCTGATGTATAAGCTGAAACTCCAGCATCAATGGTTAATACATCGTCATCGTTTAACGGTATTGATACAATAAATGTAGCTGTAACATCTGTTAATTCCTCTGTTCCAATTCCGCCACTTACAGCTGCGTTATCTCCATCTTGAGTATAATAACTCGATAGAAAATCAACCTCAGTCGTTTCTAGAACTCTCTTCTTATAAACTTGAGTCGAATCTTGAGTTTGAGCATCAACGAATTGAAGTGACAAGACTGCAAGAATTAATAAACTTATATGTTTCAAATCTCTATTTTTATTATGTTTAATTACAACCACAACCACCTCCTGTTTTCCCACCGTTTGCTCCAGACGCTGCTTCTCTATACGAATGTGCAGTTGTTATATTTCTGTCGGTTTTTCTATCTGCCAAAACCATATCTGGATCACTTAGGTTGACTTTTTCATACTCTTTCACTACAACACATGATGTTGATAGCGTTAAGACAGCTATGAGTAATACTATTCGTTTGATCATATTTTATTGATTTCTATATTATTGGACGTAAAAAGATTCCCGTTTTCGTCAATTATTATACATTCTATATTTGGTAATTGATTGATTCTATTTAAACCAACATCTTTCCCCATTACAAAAACAGAAGTCGCCAAAGCATCTGCTAATTCTGCTTTTGGTGCAAAAACAGTAACACTTATAATTCCAGAAGAAGGATATCCAGTTCTTGGATCTATTATGTGCGTGTAACGTTTACCATTAAACAATACCTGTTTTTCATAATTACCTGAGGTCACAACTGCGCCATTAGTTATTGGCAGCAATGCAAAAGCTTTATTTTTATCTAACGGGTTTGTAATCGCCACCTTCCATAAATCTCCATTGACCTGCTCCCCCCAAGTATTCATATCTCCTGAGGCATTTATAATCCCAGAAACAACCCCTTTTTTAATCAAAAGAGATTTGGCTTTATCTGCTGCATATCCTTTCCCTATAGCTCCAAAACCAATTTTCATTCCTTTTTTCCGAAGAAAAACTGAAGATTGAGAAGGATCTAGAATAATATTATCATAACCCACTTTTTCTACAGAAACTTTAATATGTTCTTCCGAAGGCATTTGTTTCATACTCCCATCAAACTTCCAAATCCTATCCATTGAAGCATAAGAAATATCAAAAGCGCCATCTGTTAATTTAGATATTGATTGTGCTCTTTGTATTAAATCAAAAAGTTCTTCATCGACTATAACTGGTTTTACACCAGCATTTTTATTGATTTCAGAGGTTTGAGATTTTGGATCCCAAGAGGAAATTAATTTTTCTATTCTAGCAATTTCAGAAACTGCTAAATCTATATAACTATTGGCTTGAGTCGTGTCTTTCGCAACTACAGTGATATCAAATCGACTACCCATAAGCTTTAGAGCTCGCTTATGAGTGGTTTGTGCTTCTACTTGAATAGTAATTAGAAATACTAAAAATAATATTGATAGATTTTTCAAAATCACTACAGTTTAAATGACTCTAAAATCTTTATATACTCTGAGGGTGTCATTTTTTTATAACCCGTAGATCCTAAAATTTCACCATTCTCATCTAAAACCACAACATAAGGGAAATACCCGTTTTTGTTATAAGTTTCGGCCAATTTATTGTTATGTTCCTGTTGTTCTTTGGGCAAGGCATTTTTTTTTCGCTTGGGAAAATCAGCCTTTAACAGCACAAAATGGGCTTCTGAATAGGATTTAAATACTTCTGTATGCCAAATCTCTTTATCTAATTTGATACAAGGTGCACACCAATCTGACCCTGGAAAAACTAATACAATTTTTTTACTAGTGTCTTTTACTGAAGATTTTGCTTCCTCAAAATTTGTAAGCCAATTTTGAGCACTGACAATTGTGGTTGTTACAAAAAACAACATTACTATACATGTAAACTTTTTCATACTTTTAATTAAGATTCAATATTATACTATTAAACGTAATACTTTACTTAATCTTACATTGATATTTATCAACTTCTATATGAAATCTTATTGAAAATTAGCAACCTTAACTAGACCGGCATAATCCTTTATATAGATACTACTTCGTTTTGTTGTAATGAGTTGCTCTTCTTTAAAGTCTTTAAGCATTCTAACTACAGACTCTTTTGCGGTACCAACCATGCTCGCCAAATCATTTCTATTAATTACAATTTCAGTTTCAATTTGAGTATCGTTTTGGAATTTACCCTCTAAAATTAACAAATTTAGTGCAGCACGCTCTCTTACAGTATGCTTAGCTAGTATTTTAGTCGCATTAATAAATACACTAAACTCGTGGCTTAAATTCTTTAAAAGACGCTGCGATAATAAATGTGACCTATTTACAGCTTTAATAAAATCTTCTTCTGCAATAAAATTAATTGTAGAGTCTACCATGGCTGTCGCAGAATCTGAATACAACTCTTGGCTCAAAATAGCATGATATCCTAGATATTCATTCTCCTTACAGATATAAAAAATATGTTGTGCTCCAAAATTAGTCAAAGCTAACTTCTTTACTTTACCGCTTTTAACCCTATAAATACCTTTAGGTTTTTCGCCTTCATTAAAAATTGACTGACCTGCTGCAACATGAGTAGTAACCATATTTGATTTAATGACCTTACAAATTGCGTCTGGTAATTCAAAAAACAAATCTTGGTTATTAAAACTATACTTATTATTTAGTAACTCTTTTGTAGTCATAATTATTAAAACAACGTCGCCTGGCCTTTATCGTCAATATCATCATCTTTAGATGTAGTCGTTGGTTTTTCTTCGGAAATTGGAGAACTCCGCACGTCATCAGTTAAACCTTCAACAGTCTCACCTACTACTTCAATATCTTCCGCTGGAACTTCTTCTGGAGCTTCATAAGGCAAAGGGTCCAATAAACTTATGACATTAACCCTCTCTTTAGTTAATTGATTACCAAGCGCAGAAACCCCTTTTATAGAAATAAATTCTTCTAAATTAATGGTTTCGTTGTCCTTTCTGTCTTTTCCGCGTTCTTTTTTAAACTCAATTTCTGCCATTGGTTTCCAATCGGTGGATACAATTTCTAATTGAGAATCTGGATGTTCAGAAATAAACGATTCTTCTCTACCTTCATTATCAATTAAGAAACGTTTGACGTAATATAGTTCCTTTTCACCATTATAATAAACCGCTGATATTGGTTTCTTAGGAATCCATTTTTCTAGAACAATCATATCGGTATCAAAATGAGTAGTCAACTCTGGAAGTATGGTTTTTACATCCCCAGATTGTGTGATAATTAATAATCGGTCTTCTCCTCTAAACTCACCAATAAGATCACCTCTGTCATCAACATTAAGGCGTTGAACCGTATCATCAAACCAAATTTTGCGAGGCTTTAATGTAGATACTCCTTTCTCTTTTAGTTCTATATTTTTAATAGGATACTTGGTCACGGTATTACCTTTAGATGCTCGACCTTTAATTAATACTTCTGCAAAATCTAAATCCCACTTTAATTTTTTAACACTACCAACCTGACGCAATACTATTGAAATCACCTCAGCTTCTCCATTCGGGTTTGCAGAGAAATACCAGAGCTTAGAGCTCTTAGATCCATTAGTCAAATCATAGTCTTTATCTCTAGTAATTGAGGTCACAGCAAAACGTTTTACAAATGCAGCGCCTTTGACACCATCACGATATACCATATTATAAATGGTGCGCTTATCTTTCTTTTTAAAGACTGCTACATGAATAATATCTTTACCAATAAAGGTTTTACTATCTACTTTGGTTACCATCATTTTACCATCATTGGTAAATACAATAATATCATCTATATCACTACAATCACAAACATACTCGTCTTTACGCAAGGATGTGCCTATAAAACCTTCGGCTCTATTGACATATAATTTTGTGTTACGCATAATAACTTTGGTCGCATCAACATCTTCAAAAGCTCTTAATTCTGTTTTGCGTTCGCGTCCTGTGCCGTATTCTTTTTTGAGACGTTCAAAATAAGCAATAGCGTAAGCAATAAGATTTGCTAAATGATGCTTTACCTCAGCAATTTGATCTTCTAGAGCATCAATTTTTTGCTGTGCTTTATCAATATCAAATTTAGAGATACGTTTAATTCTAATTTCTGTTAAGCGAGTAATATCTTCTACTGTTATACTGCGCTTCAAATGCTTGATGTGTGGCTGTAAACCTTTATCAATTGCATTTATCACGCCATCCCAGGTTTCTTCTTCTTCAATATCACGATAGATACGTTTTTCAATAAAAATACGCTCCAACGACGCAAAATGCCATTGCTCTTCAAATTCATTGAGCTTAATTTCTAAATCACTTTTTAAGAGTTGTACTGTTTTATCTGTTGATCGTCTCAACATTTCAGTAACACCAACAAATAATGGTTTATTATCTTCAATCACACAGCCTAAGGGAGAAATAGAAGATTCGCAATTGGTAAATGCATACAACGCATCAATAGTTTTATCTGGTGAAATCCCACTAGGTAAATGAACCAGAATTTCAACATTTGCAGCGGTATTATCTTCAATCTTTTTTATCTTGATTTTCCCTTTATCGTTAGCTTTAAGGATAGAATCAATTAATGACGATGTATTGGTCGCAAAAGGAATTTCACTAATGACCAACGTGTTTTTCTCTAATTGTGAGATTTTTGCGCGTACTCTTACTTTTCCACCTCTTAATCCGTCATTGTAACTAGAAATATCAGCAATACCTGCTGTTGGGAAATCTGGATATATTGTAAAACGCTTTCCGTTAAGATGTTTTATAGACGCATCAATGAGCTCAATAAAATTATGAGGTAATATTTTAGTTGATAAACCTACAGCAATTCCTTCTCCTCCTTGCGCCAATAACAAAGGAAACATCACAGGAAGATTAGTAGGCTCTTTACGACGACCATCATAACTGGATTGCCACTGCGTAATTTTAGGATTAAAAACAACATCTAACCCAAATTTAGAAATACGCGCTTCAATATAACGTGCTGCTGCTGCTCGATCTCCTGTTAGAATATTACCCCAGTTTCCTTGAGTGTCAATTAATAAATCTTTTTGACCAATTTGCACCATAGCATCTGCGATACTAGCATCTCCGTGAGGATGATACTGCATCGTATGACCAACAATATTTGCAACCTTGTTGTAACGACCATCATCTAAATCCTTCATAGAATGCATGATACGTCGCTGTACAGGCTTAAAACCATCTTCTATAGCTGGCACTGCTCGTTCCAAAATAACATAAGATGCATAGTCAAGAAACCAGTCCTTAAACATACCCGTTACTCGTGTAATACTCTCTTGTGGCTCGTCTTGATTGTCTATAATCTCGTTATTATCTTCACTCATTAATACTCTGGGAATTTTTATTTGCTTTAACCATTTTACTTAATGATTGCCTTATATAGCGTCTCTTCTTTTTTGACACTAATGTCACATTGAAGGTTTCATTTCTTTTTTTATCTCGACTATCTTTTACAAAAAATGTCAAGGTTCTGAAAATTAGATAATTCTTAAATTTATAAGCATATAAATCACTCTTTTTAAACTCTAATATCTCTTCTCTATAATTAAAATTATCTGACAGTAACAAACCACTATTTGTAACTACTACTTTTATCCCATCACTATCATATTCAAAAAACTTTGAGATATAATGCACCAGAAAAAAGAGAAACACAAATACAAATGATATCACAATAAACGTTAGCGTTGGATTAGAAGTTAAATCACTAAATAGATTAAAAACTATAGCAAAAACTATGGCCAAGACTATCAATATAAAATACACTGATATAATCGTATTCTTAACTTTTGAATTATTGGTGCGCATTATACTAATTCGTTATTTTTAATATTATTAATTTTTCTGAAAATTAAAATCTGCTAAAATGGTATCCAACTCTTTTTTATTCACTAAAATGTTTTGAATAACGCCCTCATTGTCCTCAAAGCTGATATCAAATTTATTTTCAGAATTAATAATAGCATCTTTTAAAACATACTTACAAAAATTAGAGTCATCTAAAACAACACCATTGACTTCAAGTATTTTATCTCCATACTGTAATTTGTCTTGTAAATCTGTATCCCATACATAACCAACTACGAAGAATTTATCTTTAAGTGTTAATTCAAACCCAATATCAGGTTCACTCATATCTATAGTTTCTAACGTTGACTTGAAGTAAAACCGTTTACGCTTAAAATCTATAGTCATAATACCATGATTTAGAAGCTCTGCTCCTACTTTAGAACCATCGTCTGCAGTTGTTTGGGTAATAATATTTTGAAATGTAGTCGTGTTGATTTTTAATTCTGGTAGAAAAACTCTTGTTTGGGTATTTGTTGGAGTCTCTCCAAATAAACTAATAGATGAAGCCCCAGTACTTTCTCCAATGGGCTGAAAAATATTTTCAGATTTAAAAATACCGTAATTACGTTTTGAAACATTATAAAAACCGCCCATACCTGTATCCATTAAAACCGTCTCTCGTCGGCTCTCTGTTCCATCGAGTTCTATAACAATATAAGGACTACTTTGACTACCTACTAATTTAATTTTAAGCCCTTCCTTCTCATTGAGCCCTAACTTTTTAGGCTGATCTGTTAGTGTTAATAATCTATCTTCTGCATTAAACTGAACAACGGAGTGTCTTAATAAATTGCTTCCAATAAAACCATCTATTCCAAAACACTTAAAAATAGAACTCCCATTGAGATCAAACACCAACGCATTAAATCCTTCAAATTCAACTGCTCCTATTTTTAGATGCTTTAAAGTCACAACATCAAGTTGTTGCTTCATTCCATTAGCATCCTCTGTTGGTATATTTGCGACATGGTCAGGTTGAATAGCCTCATACAATTCCGAAGAAATAATATTGGGTGCACCTGTATCTAGGAGAAATCGATACGTCTTCCCTTCTATTTCAACAGGGATTACAATTTTATTTTTTTCAAATTCAAATGTGACTTGCTCAATATAATTTTTAGAAGTGACCTTCCCTTTTTTCAATTTTGGGTTTTGGGCATATACGCAAACAGAACTGATAATAAATACAATATTGATTACCGATAAAGTAAGTCGCTTTAGTCTATTACTCATCTGCTATAATATCTAATTCAACTTTCAAATTGTTAATAATAAACTCTTGACGTGTTGGTGTATTCTTCCCCATATAAAAGGACAGTAATTCTTCAATAGACATGTCTTTATCTAACATCACAGGATCCAATCGGATATCATCACCAATAAAATGCACAAACTCATCTGGAGAAATCTCACCCAAACCTTTAAATCGAGTGATTTCTGGTTTTGGTTTCAATTCTTCTAGGGCATTGCGTTTTTCTTCTTCGGAATAACAATAAATAGTTTTCTTTTTGTTGCGAACTCTAAATAATGGTGTTTGCAAAATATATAAATGATCTTCTTTAATAATCTCTGGGAAAAATTGCAAAAAGAACGTAATCAGTAACAACCTAATGTGCATCCCATCAACATCTGCATCTGTAGCTATTACGACATTATTATAGCGTAAATCTTCTAAAGATTCTTCAATATTTAGCGCAGCTTGTAAAAGATTAAACTCTTCATTTTCATAAACGATTTTCTTACTCAAACCGTAACTATTCAAAGGCTTTCCTTTTAGACTAAAAACTGCCTGGGTATTCACATCTCTAGACTTCGTGATACTACCAGAAGCCGAATCTCCCTCAGTTATAAATAAAGTCGTCTCTAAGTTTCGAGGATTCTTTGCATCTCCAAAGTGTACACGACAATCTCTTAATTTTTTATTGTGAAGGTTAGACTTCTTAGCGCGATCTTTTGCTAGTTTTCTAATTCCAGATAATTCTTTACGTTCGCGCTCTGCCTGTAGGATCTTACGTTGAATTTTTTCTGCTGTATCTGGATTTTTATGTAAATAATTATCCAGATAACGTTTTAGAAAGTCATTTATATGAGTTCTTACGGTTGGCAAATCGCCTCCCATATCTGTAGATCCTAATTTCGTTTTCGTCTGACTCTCAAAAATAGGCTCCATTACTTTAATAGAGATTGCAGACACTACAGATTTTCTAATATCTGATGCCTCGTAGTTTTTTCCGTAGAAATCACGAATAGTTTTCACCAAAGCTTCCCTGTAAGCCGCTAAATGTGTTCCCCCTTGCGTTGTATTTTGTCCATTTACAAAACTGTGATATTCTTCGCTGTATTGAGTTTTACTGTGTGTTAAAGCAAGTTCAATATCTTCTCCTTTTAAATGGATAATATCGTAAAGTCTATCCGTTTCAGAAATATTATCCGCTAATAAATCTTTAAGTCCGTTTTCACTATAAAACTTTTCGCCATTAAAAACGATGGTTAATCCGGGATTTAGATACACATAGTACTTGAGCATTTTTGATACATACTCATTACGATACTTGTAATTTTTAAATATAGCCTCATCTGGGACAAACGATACTTTGGTCCCTTTACGCCTAGAGGTGTCATCTAATAAATCTTGATCAACCAGGTTACCTTGTGAAAATTCTGCCGAAGCAGATTTACCATCTCTGGTAGATTCTACTCTAAAATAATTAGATAGTGCATTTACAGCTTTGGTACCAACACCATTTAATCCTACCGATTTTTTAAACGCTCGAGAATCGTACTTTCCTCCAGTATTCATTTTAGACACCACATCAACGACTTTCCCTAACGGGATACCACGACCATAATCTCTAACAATCACTTTATTACCTTGTATAGAAATCTCTATCGTCTTCCCTGCTCCCATCACATATTCATCAATAGAGTTATCTAAAACCTCTTTGACCAATATATAAATCCCATCATCTGGAGACGACCCATCACCTAATTTACCAATATACATTCCTGGTCGCATTCGGATATGTTCTTTCCAATCGAGCGAGCGTATATTATCTTCAGTATATTTGGTTTCTTGCGACATAAAAGGATGAAAAAATTAGATAGAACGCTAAGATAGTATAACCCTATAAAAAATCGAATAGGGTTCTCACAAAGTAATTAACAATAAACACCCAATTTTGTTGAGAACGTTACGGTTTTACCTGTTTTGAGCTAATTTTTCGGCTTTTTGCTTTAAAAACATGTTTCTAGTCGTTAGCAAATTGGTCATGTAACGTTTTAAAAATAGTAGATTAGCTAATTTTTCAAAGATACCAAAAGGCGATTGAAATTCGAAAATATCAATCATTAGTGTTGCTCCGTTTTCTTCGGAAATGAACACGTGCTCATGCTTAAAGCTTTTAAAATGCACCTTTGGTCTGCTCATCAACAAAACGATGCGGATTTTCAAACTCGGTAATTTTTGATGTGAGTTGTTGTATGTTACCGAATAAACCTCAAAATAATGAATAAAACATGTTTCTATTCCCTTCATATATCAATATAAAAAGTAACCGTAGTTAAAGCTATGCTTAGATTTTCTATCTCATTTAAAGAAAATATAATTCAAACTTTCAACTGATCATTTTAAAATTCATTCGATAATTCCCAAAATGTTTGGCCTCCCAAGTCACCCATTCTCCTAACTCAATATAGCCATAGGTTTTACCTGCAATGGCTTTCTCGTTGGAATGCGCCATCGATGCTTTGTGAAAATCAATATTACGGGATAGATCAAAACAAGTTTGAATCTCTGCATTGATTGTATTTTGATTGGAATTATTGGAATTTAAATTGTCATTGCGAGAGAGACACAACCGTGGTAATCTCTTTGTATTTAAGTAATTAACTAAAATTAAACATATTACTAAATCTGACTAAAAAGTCAGATTCGCAATGACAGGCAATTTTGATTAGTAAGTATCTACTCCTTTTTAAACATTAAATAAGAAGTGCATCACATCACCATCTTTAACAACATAATTTTTACCTTCTACGCGCATTTTACCAGCTTCTTTCACTTTAGCTTCGCTACCAAACTCAACATAATCATCATAAGCGATAACTTCTGCTCTAATAAACCCTTTTTCAAAATCAGTATGAATAACACCAGCTGCTTGTGGTCCAGTTGCTCCTACATTAACAGTCCAAGCACGAACTTCTTTTACACCTGCTGTGAAATAAGTTTGCTGATTCAATAACTTATATGCCGAACGAATCAACTTTGCAGATCCTGCTTCTTCTAAACCTATATCTGCTAAAAATTCTTTACGCTCTTCGTAGTCATCTAATTCTGTGATATCTGCTTCTGTACCTACAGCTAATACCAAAACTTCTGCATTTTCGTCTTTTACATTTTCTTTAACTAAATCAACATAAGCATTTCCAGAAACTGCGCTCTCTTCATCTACGTTACAAACATACATGACTGGTTTTGCAGTAATTAATTGTGCTGGTTTTACAAACTCTTCTTGATCTTCATCACTAAATTCTAAAGCTCTCACAGATATTCCAGCCTCTAATCCTGCTTTTAATTTTAACAAAACCGCTTCTTCTTTTTGCGCTTCCTTATTACCTGTTTTGGCAGCACGCTTTACTTTATCTAATTTTTTATCTACAGTCTCTAAATCTTTAAGCTGTAATTCCATATCGATAGTTTCCTTATCTCTAATAGGATCTACATTACCATCTACATGAATAATATTATCATTATCAAAACAACGCAATACATGAAGAATAGCATCTGTCTCACGAATATTTCCTAAAAACTGATTCCCTAAACCTTCACCTTTACTTGCACCTTTTACCAAACCTGCGATATCTACGATTTCTACAGTTGCAGGTAAAACGCGTTCTGGATTTACTAAAGCTTCTAGTTTTTGAAGTCTTTCATCTGGCACATTGACGACACCAATATTAGGTTCTATAGTACAAAACGGGAAGTTTGCACTCTGCGCTTTAGCATTAGATAAACAATTAAATAAGGTTGATTTTCCTACGTTTGGTAATCCTACAATTCCAGCTTTCATTGAGTAAATTTATTTGATTGTTTCCGTAGCAACGGAAAACTCTTTTTTGCGATTGCAAATGTAGTTAAATATTAAAATGTTCACTTCATTTTGTATATAATAATACAAGACGGTAGGAAATTTAAGGTTTAAAATGTTATCGTTAAAAGATGGACTCCCAAATAATGTTGTCTTTTTTTGTATAATGCTCTTAAAACCAATAATTATGAAATCCATTCTATTATCATTATTAGTTATTATCACACTAACCTCATGTAATAAGGACAAAGATGTACCGTCCTCTATTGAGGAATTCAATATTACAGGTAGATTCCTAGAACCAAATAACTTAGACCCAATTTCTAACGGAAGAATAAAAGCCTATGCAAACTCAGAGTTAAAACCAGAAACATTAACTACTATAGAAGGAACATTCAGTCTATCTCTGCCCGCTGATAATTACCATTTAGTAATGAGTAAAGAGCAATTTACTGCTAACTTAGAAGTAACTGTTAAAGAAGATGTTGCCGCAGCGAATACTAGAATTGAAGTACTTCCTAAGATTGCTGTCGTCACAGGAGCATATGATAATATTGAAAGCGTGTTATATAGCATAGGGTTATTTAATCCAATTACTGGAGCACCTCTTTTTGATATTATTGATGGGAATTCATTATCTAGAATTCAAGTAAGAAACTCAGATAAAAGACATAAAGGACATAGACACTCAAAGGCCAACGCTATGGGAAGAAATACGCTACTACAAACAAATGTTTACTTTGGATTTGGAGATCTAATGCAAGACCCTTATTTACTTGCAGAATACGATATTGCCTTTCTAAACTGTGGATTGACAGCGTCTTTTGAAGACAACTCTAACATATTTTCTAATTATGTCATAAATGGAGACGTATTATATGCTACAGATTGGGCTTCTGGCTACTTAGATGCTATTACAAATTCTGGTACAGACTACCTAACACCGCTTGCTCCTTAAAAAAGTGGCATATCCACAACAACTGTTGCTACACTACTAGATGGAGATTTAAGCGCATGGTTGTTAGTGAATTTTGGAATATCAATAAATAACACGGTTGAGATTGACGACTTCTTAGCATCTTGGCAAGTGATTGATTCTTATGATTCAAATACCACTATTTCCTGGCTCAATGGTCCAGTAACCTATTGGGATGATACCAATACCGAAATATCAGGAAACAAAGATCTAGCATTTACGTTTCTTCATGGCGATGGTGCAGTCTTTTATTCTTCATTTCATAGCGAAAATAATGAAATTGAAGACTTTTCTGATGTTGACAGAATTATGCAGTTTTTAGTTTTTGAAATATTAGATATAGATTAAATCTTAAATTTAAACACAAACCCCAAGCACAAACTTGAGGTTTTCTATGCTATTTAAAAACTACGTAAGACATCACACCTTCAGCGTCTATGTATACTTCCATTTCTAAAAATAGTGCTCTTCAATACTATCAAAAAATGAGATTTATCTAAAAAGCCATATATTTGATTTCGCTATCATACGGATTGAGAGCGAATTTAAAAAGCATAGCGCATAGAATATATGAAAGAATTATCTGATTATGAACTTTGGGAATCTTTAAAAAAAGGAGATCTAAAAGCATTCTCAACTCTATTTAAAGTATTCTATCCTGTATTACACAATTATGGTTTAAAAATATCAAACCATAATAAACAACTTACAGAAGATTGCTTGCAGGACTTTTTCATTTATGTCTATGAGCACAGAAAAAATCTATCGTCCCTAAATACAATTCAGCCTTATTTATATAGTTCATTTAGAAGACATTTGTTAAAAGAAATGAAAAGATCATTAAAAATTGTGGATTCAAATTATAATGATGATTTCTTCGTGGATATAAATTTCTCTTCGGAAGATGTAATGATTCAGCAAGAAATAGAAGATTTTAAACATCTTAATCTACCTATGCTATTAAACAAGCTTCCAAATCGTCAAAAAGAAATACTATATCTTAAATATTATAGCAATCTTAATAATGAAGATATTTCCGAAGTTATGGGAATAAATTATCAAAGCGTATCCAACTTAATTTACAAAGGTATTAAGACGCTTCGACAAGACGCCTCTTTGAGCAAACTTCTTAAAAACATTAACTAAACTTTCACAAAAAATTAGAGTATTAAAATTTAATTTTGGTCTTATATTAATAAGCACCAGTAACAGTACAACACGAAGTAAGTAAAATAGATTATGAATAGTAAAGCATATAATAAAATAGAGGACTTTGTTAATGATCCCTCATTTATTAATTGGGTAAACAAAAGTCAATTGACTGATGTTAAATTTTGGGAGCATTGGATGTATCAAAACCCAGATAGAAACCAAATGGTTTTAGATGCAAAATCTATTGTCTTAGGTATTAGTTTTAATAAAATACAACTATCTGAAGACAAAGTTAATGATGCATGGGCAACATTTGAACAAGATATAAAAAAGAGTCCTAAAAAGGACTCTTACCAAATTCCTTTTTACAAAAACAGAAAACTCCAAAGTATTGCAGCTACATTACTTCTATTTGTTGCTATATCTGTGGTATATTTCAACAATAAATCAACCACAATTATTCACAAAGCTGCGTTTGGGGAAGTTGCAGATATTAGCTTACCAGATGGTACTCGAGTAAAATTAAATTCAAATTCTACTTTGTCTTATGAAGATTCTAATGTTCGTGATATTTTTTTAGAAGGCGAAGCTTATTTTAATGTTGAAAAAAAACCAACTACCAAGGCTAAATTTATTGTAAGAACTAATGATTTAAATATTAAAGTTTTTGGTACTGCATTTAATGTAAACAATCGTAAGTCAAAAACTAAAGTCTTTTTAGAAGAAGGAAATATCAGTCTTACACTTAAAAATGGAACTGAGAAAAAAATGACACCTGGAGATTTACTATCGTATTCTTATGATAACAATGTTATTATCGAAGAAACGAAGCTAATTCGATCAGAGTTACAAATCTCATGGAAAAATGGATCTTTAATTTTTGATAGATCAACTTTAGAATCTGCAATGCAAGACATTGAAGACACTTATGGATTTGAAGTTATTTTTAAGGAAGATAGCACTAAAAAAACATTAATCACGGGAGCTTTACCGACTCAAAATTTGGAGATTTGTATCAAAACAATTGAAAAATCTGCTAATGTTTCGATAGTAAAAGAAAATAATAAGTTATACATTCACAAAAACTAGACTTTAATATAAGTAAATGTATGACCTGAGATCTTCTAAGTTAACCCTGATTTTTATCTTGGTTGTGGCTTACAGCATAAGTTCAAAAGGTCAAAATACTGAATATCAGAAACTAACTGATGTTTTATCAACATTAAGTGAAAAGCATCAAGTCTTTTTCACCTATGATGCAGACTTAATAACTGCAACTTTTGTTGATACATCGCAAATAATGAATAGCGATTTAAAATCTATCATTGATTATCTACGAAAAACAACGAATCTTCATTTTGATAATTTAGGTAATAATTATTACGTCATTTATAATGATTCTGAAAAAGGTAAAGCTTCAGTAGAAATTGCTAAAAAGAGACTAAGTGAAACTATTGCAACAATTTCTGATTCTAATACCAACTCCCAATTCACAATTAAAGGGAAAGTTATGGATGCTTTTAATATACCCATAGCAGGAGTTAATATTATTGAAAACGGGTCTTTTAATGGTTGCTCTACATCTATTAATGGGAATTTTACTCTCATGACGTCATCTTTAGACAATTTAAAACTTAATGTAAGTCACATTGGTTATGTTTCTAAAACTGTTGATGTCATTAATAAAAGTACATTAAATATTACTTTAGAGCTTGGTGGAGCTTTAAATGAAATTCAAATTGTAGGTTCAAGAAACAGCAATAGATCGCCACTAGATGCGCCTTCTGCCATTGATATTATACCATTAGAAACTGTAACTAATAAAACGGGGCAAATTGAAATTAATCAAATTCTACAGTATGCAGTCCCTTCATTTAATGCCTCAAAACAATCTGGTGCTGATGGCGCAGATCATGTAGTTCCAGCCAGCCTTAGAGGCTTGGGACCTGATCAAACACTGGTATTAATAAATGGTAAAAGAAGACATCAATCGTCGTTAATAAATATCTATGGCACACGTGGTAGAGGGAATTCTGGTACAGACTTAAATGCAATCCCTGCCTCAGCAATAGATAAAATTGAAGTCTTAAGAGACGGTGCTTCAGCTCAATATGGATCAGATGCAATTGCAGGCGTTATTAATATTGTTCTAAAAGAAGATGTCAATACATTTAATGGCAATGTCACCTATGGGTTTTCTAACGCAAATGCCCAGGGAGATTTTACAAACCCTACATCAGGAATAGATGGAACAACGGTAAAACTATCTGGTAATTATGGTATTAAGGTTTCAGAAAATGGATTTATTAATCTTACTACCGAGTATTTATCCACAGATAATACCATTAGACCCGGAGCCTCTTTTAGAGAAAAATATGGTGACGCTGGATTAAATGAATATAATGTGTTTCTAAATTCGGAAATCGCAATTAATGACCACTCCAACTTCTACGCTTTTGGTGGCTATAGTTTTAGGAATTCAGAATCTTTTGCTTTTACCAGAAGTGCAGACAGCCCAAGAAATGTAATTGACATATATGCCAACGGTTTCAATCCGTTAATAACAGCACAAATTAGCGATAAATCTATTTCCACAGGTTTTAAAACGAAACTGAAAGGCTGGAACATTGATATCAATAATACATTTGGTAATAATAACTTTCATTATTACATAAAAGAAACGCTAAATGCCACTTTAGAGATTAACTCTCCTACAAGTTTTGATGCTGGCGGACATATTTTAAACCAGAATACAACAAGTGCCAATTTTTCGAAATTTTATAAAAACTCATTAAGCGGTGTAAATATTGCCTTCGGTACAGAATATCGAATTGAAAATTATAAAATATATGCTGGTGAAAAAGCGTCCTATGCAGCTTTTGATGTTAATGGTAATATTGTAGATAACAGCACAGATCCTGACAATTTAGTAACCTATAATGGTGTTGTACGTCCAGGAGGCTCCCAAGGTTTTCCTGGGTATTCCTTAAAAAACGAAGTCGATCAAACGCGATCTAATTTAGCATTGTACTTAGATACCGAGTTTGATTTTACACAAAAACTAATGGTAGGTATTGCTGGACGCTATGAAAGATATAGTGATTTTGGAAATACAGTTAACATGAAATTTTCATCACGATTTAAAGCCAGTGATAATTTTAATTTTAGAGCGACTTTTAGTTCTGGTTTTAGAGCGCCATCACTAGCACAAATTTATTACAATTTAAAATTCACAAATTTTATTGGAGATATTCCATCAGAATCTTTATTAGAACCCAATAACAGTGCTATAACTAGAAGTTTTGGAATAGGTAATTTGAAAGAAGAAAAAACGATTAATGGGAGTATTGGATTCACTGCTAAAATTAACAATTTTAAGGCAACCATTGATGCCTATCTTGTAAATATAAAAGATAGAATTATACTAACAGGAAATTTTGATGCGTCAAATCTAGACGCTAATGTCAATGATGTCCAGTTTTTTGCAAATGGTGTAAATACAAATACCGTTGGTCTTGATGCCATACTTACTTGGAGTAAAAAAATAGAAAACAATGAATTCTTAGTCTCGTTTGCAAGCAATATTAATGATATGACCATCACTGAAATTTTAAACAAAGATTTAGACGAAAAAACATTTTTTGGGAACCGTGAACAAAATTTTTTGTTAGCCTCTGCTCCAGATTATAAATCTAGTCTAAATCTATTTTATTCAAATCAAAAAATTGATGCGAGTCTCATAGTTACGAACTTCAGTAAAGTGACACTTATCGATTGGCAAATTACGAGACCACTAGTCTCTGAAGATCCAAATTCCATATATCTAGACGAGGCAGATAGACTAAAAAAAGCAACAGATGTTTACGAACCTAAAACAACCGTAGATTTGAGTATTGGATATAATATAACAAAACAAACCGCCCTAAGATTAGGGGCTAACAATATCTTTAATATCTATCCTACCGCGCAACAAAACAATTGGACAGATGGAGGTGGTTACTGGGATTCTGTGCAGATGGGAACTAGTGGTTCTTTCTATTATTCTAAAGTTACCTACAAATTCTAACTAAAATTAAATCAATTAAACATCTAAAATATAGAGATTTATATATTTTTTTAACAAATATTTAAATATTTAGGGGTATAAATCATGTATAACAGTCTTATATCTATATAAGGCTGTTTTTTTTTATTTAAAAAAAACAGTTAAAAATTAATCTATTAACTAACTCTTTTTTTATGAAAAAAATTATTCCCATTCTTTTATTTACATTAAGCTCCTTTGCGCTTTTTGCCCAACAGACAATTACTGGACAGGTACTCGATGCAAATGGTATTGCAATTCCAGGTGTAAATATCCTTGAGAAAGGAACCACTAATGGAACATCATCTGACTTTGATGGTAATTACAGTATTACAGCTCAGTCAGATGGAATTTTAGTGTTTAGCTATGTTGGCTACAATACTAAAGAAGAACCTGTAAACGGTCGATCTAAAATTGATGTAGCTTTAGCTGAAGGCGAATCACTAGATGTGGTTGTATTAACAGGAAGTCGTACAGCTCCTAGGAGCAGTATAAATAGTGACTTACCAATTGATGTTGTTGGTATAAAAGAATTAACTTCTACTGGGCAAGCAACTTTTGATAAAGCATTACAATATAGAATTCCATCTTTTAACACGGTTCAAACGCCTGTAAATGATGCGACCTCTTTATTAGATCCTTATGAAATTCGAAATATGGGACCTAGTAGAACATTAATTCTTATTAATGGTAAACGTAAAAACTTAAGTGCTTTGTTATACACACAAACCTCTCCAGGTCGTGGTGAAACAGGTGCAGATATTTCTGCAATACCAACAGACGCTATCAAAGAAGTACAGATTTTAAGAGATGGTGCTTCTGCACAATACGGATCTGATGCAATTGCTGGTGTAATGAACATTATCCTTAAAGATCAAGTGAACCAAGGTTCTGCCACTTTAAGAACAGGCGTTACAGGCGAAGGTGATGGAGAAATGGTAGGGATTTCAGTTAACAATGGTACTACTATAGGTGATGATAAAGGATTTATCAATTATACAATTGACATGTCTAAAACTAATTTAGCAAACAGACCTGGTACAGTTGATGCAGCTGGTGAAGCAGCAGATTTTGGTGCTGATATTGCAGATGTAGAAGAGTTCTTAGGACGTAATCCTGATGCAAATAATATTAATGGTGCTCCAGAAACTGCAGCCTCTAAATTTTTAATTAATGGTGGTTTAGATTTATCAACTAATACAGAATTGTATTTCAATGCTGCTTATGTTTATAAAAGTGTAAATAGTTTTGCTAATTATAGAACGCCTTACTGGAGAACTGTTGAAGATTTCCCTTACTTAGCAGATTTTTTCCCTGGTGAAAACCCAAATAATGCTGGAGGTTATGATGGATATGTTCCTACATTTGAAGGTTTACTAAACGATTACAATGGTACAGTAGGTATCAAAACTAAAATAAACGATTGGAATGTAGATTTAAGTTATACTACAGGTGGTAACACACAAACGTATAAAGTAAACCAATCTCACAACAGAAATGAAGTTTTAGGTCCTGATACGTATCTAGGTGATTTAAACGGGGATGGTGTCGTAAATTCAAATGAAATTATTCCAGGTACAGATCTCTATAGAGAAAACAGTCAGCAATCATTTGATCCAGGTGGAACTCGTTTTTATCACAACGTAGGGAATATTGATATTAATAGATTACTTTCTGATAAAGTAAGTATCGGTTTTGGTGCTGAGTTTAGAAATGAAACTTTTGAAGTTATTGAAGGTGAATTAGCCTCTTATGATGGTGGTGGAGCAGATTCTTTTGCAGGTAATGCACCTCAAAACTCTGGAAAATTCAACCGTTATAACATTGGAGCTTATTTCTCTTTAGATTATGATGTAAATGAAGACTTCTTATTAAGTGGAACAGTGAGAACTGAGAACTATTCAGATTTTGGAAATACATTTGTTTACAAATTTAGTACACGTTATAAATTAACAGAGAACTTGACTGCTAGAGCCTCTATATCTTCAGGATTTAGAGCACCTACATTGCACCAAATTTATACTCAAAAAGCTCAGTATAGTTTTGTGCCAGGACAAGGTATTCAAGTTGGTGGTTTAGTAAACAATGTTTCTACACAAGCAAAACTTTTAGGTATTGAAGAATTAGATGCAGAAACATCTAACAACTTCACAGTTGGTTTTGGTGGTAAATTAGCAAACAACCTCACGTTTACAGTAGATTATTATAACATTGCTGTAAAAGATAGAATTGTTTTAAGTACTGAAATTGGCGGAACTGAAGCCGGTAATACAGCTTTAGATCAAGTATTAATAGATAATAACTTGAGCGATGTTAGTTTCTTTACAAATGCAATTGACACGAGAACATCTGGTATTGATGTTGTTATAAGTAAGAGAAATATAGCACTTGGTAACGGCACATTAGATCTTAATCTTTCTGGAAATTATACGATCCAAAATGAAAGAGATGGCGACGTAAAAAATCCAACTTTGGTTGAAGAATCAGGTCAATCTGTTGTAAATGAAACTCAAGAGGCTTTATTCTTTACATCTAGACCAGAAACAAAATGGATCTTAGGTGCTAATTATGAAATTGGAAAATTTGGAGTATCTCTAAATAACACATTGTTTGGTAAAGTTAAATTTGCACAACAAGGTCTTCAAGATTTAGAAAGTTTATTTACGTTTCCTGAGGATATTCCAATGGGTGCTGTTCAAGATGGTGGTTCAGATTTAAGAACTGAATTCGATCCAAAAGTCGTAACAGATTTAGGTGTGACATATCAATTTTCAGAAAAATTAATGATACAACTTAATATCAATAATTTATTAAATGTTTTACCAGAATGGAAATTTACAAATGCAACTGCTACAGGTCAAGCGATCTTGGACGGGGCTGCTGTTTCTAATTCTCCATCTAACTTAATTACGTTCAACCAACGTTATTCTCAAATGACTTACGATGGTTATCACTTTAGTCAATTAGGTACAATGTTTAATTTATCACTGAATTACAAATTTTAATTTTAAATTTTGAGTTTGAGTTTTAATTGAAGA
>JAWUWM010000098.1:0-13185 GCA_034111845.1 Psychroserpens sp.
TATCTTGCGCATTTGTGGTTAATGTAAATGCGATAACCATTACGAATATTGAAATTACTTTTTTCATTTTATTTATATGTATTTGTTGTTTAAATTATTTATTCTTTTTCGTTATTAAGCCACTACTTCCTCTAGTGAAGGCGCTATTGGAAAATCTACTGGTACTTTAGTGGTGCTGTGCACATAGTTTGAAATTGTTTTGTCTCCTACTAATGAAATGGTATCAATTAAGTTACCCTCAGTATATCCAGCCTCAAAGTAATTGGCCAACACATCTTCATCTGTATTACCTCTATTCTCAGTAATGTTTTTCGCTAGTTGCGCTAAGGCATCTAATTTGTTGTCAAATGATGCTTTCCCCGCTCTTAATTCTAAAATTTGTGCATCGTTAAAACCATTCATTTTACCAATTGCAGTATGTGCAGATAAACAGTATATACAATTGTTGACTTGACTTACCGCTAAGTTAACCACCTCTTTTTCTTTAGCAGATAATGATGTTTTTGCATTCGCAAAGTTTAAATAGTTTTCTAAAGCAGTATCACTGTTTGCGTAAGTTGCATATAAGTTTGGTACAAAACCTAAAGCTTTATTAAGGTTGTCAAAAATGGCTTGATTGTTTTCGCTTACGTTTTCTCTTGTTGGTACGTTGAATGTTTTCATGTGTTCATTTTATTATTTTATCTTGATTTTATAATCAAAATCTCTTCGTAATTATTTACACTGCAAAGATGCAATGCGTGTTAGCGTATTAAAATGGTTGTTTTTCCTTTTGAGATGTCAATTTTTCCCTTTGTATTGTTTTCTTCGGAAATATCAACTCACATGTGGTTTCTCAGCTTCACAATAAAAATCGTGAATATACTTTTGCTCACAGTGTGTTTTTGGAATGATAGTTTGTGCTATTTTTTTCTGCCCGCTTCTAAATATCTCAATGAGATTAAAAATAGATATGTGTTTTAAGTTCATCTGTATAGGTGTTTATGTTTTACACTGCAAAGATGTGACAGAAGTGATGCTAAAAGAATGGAGGTTGTTCCCTGTGACTTGTCAATTTTTCCCTAGTTTGGTAAATCGTTCGTTTTTTTGAATTCAGAGGGTGACATGGAGGTCTGTTTTTTAAAGAGTCTACTTAAATGAGACGCATCATCAAAACCAATATCGTAAGCAATTTCTTTAGACGATTTATCTGTATATAATAATTGACGCTTGGTTTCCAAGACGATACGATCGTGGATAATCTGTAATGGACTCTTACCATATTTAGTAAAACTATTAGACAACGTTTTTGGAGATTTATGTAATTGGTCTGCATAAAAAGTTACACTGTGTTGGTCTTTATAATGGGTTTCAACAAGCAGATTGAAATGTCTTAAGGTATCATTGCTTCCTTTTAAGGTTGGTTTATCTCCAGTTTCAGTTTTAAGCAACCGCGTTGTTTTTATAATAAAACGAGCCATGAGCATTCTTAGCATTTCTGCCTGGATGGTATCTGTAGTATCCAATTCTTCTAGAAAGACATTATGGAGAATACCAAATTTTCGTTGTTCATCTTTATCTAACGAAATAATTGGGATGTGCTCATTTCCGAAGAATAACAAACCAACACATCCAACTTCTTTATCATGATCTTTAATGCAATAAAATTCTCTATTAAATTGGTATACAATGGCATCATTACCTTCTATAAATTGAAAGTATTGAATCGCAGTTAACGATAAAATTTGATGTGGTTTAATAGTAAGTGGTACACCATCTACTACAACTTTTATAGGTGAGTTTGTAGCCCAAATAAACGTATATAAACCAATAGCTTTAGAATCTTTAAACGCAGTTAATAAAGATGTATTACCAACTTTAAGAGTCGCATTTGTAGAAAACTCTGTAAATGATTTTGACATACCGTCTTTGTCCCAAAAGAATCAAAAACATTACAGTTGTTTTTAATTAATGGTAATTACTTTCTCTTCAGAAATGTAACGACCTTCATTTGTTACGCCTTCAATAAACAATTTAATTTGCTTTGTTTTAGTGTCAAGTACTTTGAGATTAATAGCATTAGATTGATCTAAAGTAACATTAGGTAACCAATCAATTACACCATATTCTCTAAAGAAATCACTGTTATAATAGACGTATTTTGGTACATAAAATTGTTTTGATGAAGTAAAAGTCAAAGGCGCTTTAATTTCCTGATCAAAGATTTTTCGTTTATCGAATTTGAATCTCAGTTTTAAATCAGTATATAAATGTATACTTCCCTCTCGACCTATCATTTGACCGTCATATTGTGTGTTGCTTAAATCAAAAATAATATAATCCATATCACTCATGTCAAAACGGTTTAGAACACTTTTATCTAATACTCTTTGTCCATTCCAAAAAATTGCAGGACTACCCGCTCCACCCTTAGAAATAGACACTTTGCCACCTAAATCTTGTTTTGCGTTATAACCTTTAGTATTTAAGTATGTAACTAGATCTAAAGTGTACCTTCTATCGTCATCGTCAAACATATCAATACGAGCATTTAGAAATTTTATCCATACGTTTTTTTTCAACGTTAGCTTTTACTAAAACCTCATCCAGTTGCTCTATTTTATTCCATTTTGTATCAAAAACAATATCTGATTTATTAGCCTCAAAAATTGTATTTTCTTGCAGTGGTAAAACATTTAAAAAACTATTAATATTAGGCACTTTTGATGGTGAGAATTGTAAATACAGATTAGGTTTCTGCATTTTTGTTCTACTTACTATTTCAGTAAATTTTAAAGCGTCGTTATTTTCAATAATAAAGCCTTTATCATTAAATGTATTATCATTTTGATTCACAACATAAGCTTGTGCACCATGGTTTTTAGAGGTTTGTAATATGTATTTTCGTTCTTCTTTGGAGTTTGTATTAGCAACAAATGAGAGACCCGTTTCAAATTGAAATATAGTTTGAGGTGGATTATTGAACATAGCATTCCAATCATAGCTACTCCAGCCTTGGGTTAATAATAGATTGTCCAGTTCATACTGTTTCTTCATGTCGACATTAGTGAAATAGTACTTAGCATTCTCGATATAGCCCTTAACATAAGGTTGCAATAAGGTATACGATAAAATATTATGATTTGCATTGTATGATTTAGTTTCAGCAGGTAGCACAGAGATGCTTATATGAGCTATTTCATTTGTTTTTAGACCACTAACTGGGAGCTGTATGGCAATAGAATCTTCGTTTTTTTTGGTATAGGCCTCTGTGGTTTTAAGTGTTTCCATACCTGCGTAATTAAAGAATACCCGTTCTAAAATAGGTTTGTTATTCTCATTAAATAATGTGAATATATTAATGCCTGTAAATAAGTCTTTACGTTCTATCGCTTTGGTTACTTTGGTTTCGTTATCAAACTGAATAGGTTTTGTTTTTGAAGCGCTTCCATTATGAATAAATAGGGTGTATGGTTTATTTTTAATAGTTGCTAAGGTTTCTTTATTGGTATTAAACGTCAGTGCTACTTTTGAATCAATTTGATTGAGTGTGATATTAATCCCTTTGTTCTTTGCAGGCGCTAAATCGAAAGTTTGTATTCGATTTCTAAAGTCAATTTCTACAGTGTACGATACATTACTGTCATGAAGTAGTAAAAATTTTCCAATTCCAAAATCATTAGTTTTAAAATTAGAGACGACCATTTTGGTGTTATCTAGTATTCTCCCTGTAATATTAGAGACACCGTAACCCAATGTGTCTTTAATAACAACACCAACAGTATTTTCAGTATTAGCGACGAGGTGACCACCTTCTGGCAAAAATTGAGCATCTAATTTAGAGGTTATTGCTGTTTTTACTTGATTATCTAGCTGATCTGGATTTACAATTTTTATGCTTTGTGTATAAAGGTTTTGCTCATCAAAATTCTTCATCCAATTGGTATATGCTTTGAAGGTATAGTTTCCATTTGTAAATGTACTATCAATACTAATTGTACCAGAGGCTTTACCGCCTCTAGCCCAAATAAGTTGTTCCTTAATGGTGTTATTATTTTCATCAGTAATAACTGCGTAAACATTAGTCGTTTTGGTGGATGGTTTTTTAGTGTTTTTATCAAACACATATACACTAAATCCAATAGTTTCATCTAAGAGGTAAAGTGATTTATTAAGATGCGCATAAGCAACTTCTCTTGGGAGGTTTATGTAATCGTTAAAAGAAGATTCTACATCTTTTTTCTCTTGCCCTAAACTAAAATTAAAGCATAGTAGGCAAAACGTATAGATACATAATTTTAAAACGTGTGTTTTTGAAGTCGTGTAATTTTTTAGCATATAGAGGATGTTTTAAAAAAGAATTAACTACTATTTTTGAGTTAAGTGGAAATCAAAAAACATGCCATTTGTAAAATTTTTCTGAAAGAAACCTCTTAACACGTCTTTCTGTTATGGTTTTAATTTACAGAAATCACTTTCTCTTCAGAAATGTAACGACCTTCATTAGTCACGCCTTCAATGAACAGTTTAATCTGCTTTGATTTAGTGTCGAGTACTTTGATATTAATAGCATTAGATTGATCTAAAGCAACATTAGGTATCCAATCAATTACACCATATTCTCTAAAGAAATCACTGTTATAATAGACGTATTTTGGACCATAATAAGATTTAGGAGATGTAAAGGTTAAAGGGAGACTTACTTGTTGATTAAATTGTCTACGTGTATCATTTTTGAATAGTAACTTAGGGTCTGTTCTAATATGAATACTTCCGCCATCACCAACTAGACTAGCATCATATCCTTGGGTTGTTCTATCAACAGCGATGTAGTCTACGTCATTCATATTAAATAATAAAAGCTCTCTTGTATCTCTAATTCTGCGGTTATTTAAAAAGATAGCAGGAACATCTCTTCCTCTTTTAATAGTTATTTGACCAGAAAGTAAATTTTCGAATACTTGAAATCCTTTCCCATTGAGATACGCAGTTAAATTAAGCTCATTAGCTCTTTGGTCGTCGTCAAATAAATCAACCCGACCTCCAGAGTAATATTTTGTCAGTTTATCAAGACGTTGTTTTTCTAAATTTGCCTCAATGACAACTTCATCTAGTTTTTCAATTTTATTCCATTCGGTGTCAAAAACCATATCAGACCCATTAGCCTCGAAAATTGATTTATCTTTAAGTGTTAAAACCGATATGAAATTATCAATGTTAGGAATTCTCGATGGTGTAAACTGAATATACAAACTTGGTTTTTGCATTTTAGTTTTACCCGTTACTTGAGTAAATTGCAATTGCTCATCATCTTCAATAAAATAATTATTATGACTAAATGTGCTGTCAGTTTCGTTAACCACAAAGGCTAAAGCATCGTGATATTTTGAGCTAAGTAAAATAAACCTCCCTTTACCATCATAATTACTATTACCAGTAAACGCAATACCAGTTTCAAAATCATACTTTAATTTTGGAGGATTATTAAATATAGAATTCCATTCGTAACTACTCCAACCTTGCGTTAATAATAGATTATCGAGTTCATATTTTTTCTTCATATCGATAGCTGTGAAATAGTATTTAGCATTTTCGATATACCCTTTAATGTAAGGTTGCAAAAGTGTATAGGATACGATATTGTGATCTGCATTATAAGATTTTGTATCGTAGGGTAAAACAGATATGCTTAGTTGAGCAGTTTCAGAAGGTTTTTGAATCGCTTACTGGTACTTGAATTAACAACGAATCTTGATTCTTTTTAGTAAATGCCTCAGCAGTTTTTAAAGATTCAATCCCTTCATAATTAAAGAAAACACGTTCTAAAATAGGAGTGCTCTCTTCAGTAAATACTGTGAAAATGTTAATTCCAGCAAATAAATCTTTGCGAGCTATCGCTTTAATTACTTTAGTATCGTTTTCAAATACAAGAGGGATTGTTTTAGATTGATTACCGTTATGAATAAGTAAGGTATATGGTTTGTTTTTTATAATTGGTAACGTTTGAGCGTTGGTATTAAATGTTAAAATTACTTTGGATGAAATTTGATTAAGAGTTATATTCAAACCTTTTTGTTCTGCAGAACTCAAATCAAAGGTTTGAATTCTATTTCTAAAATCTATTTCAACACTGTAAGATGTTTTACTATCATGAAGTAAAAGGAACTTACCAATCCCAACATGGTTGGTTTTAAAATTAGATACAATTTCGCCTTTAGCATTTAGAACTCTGGCAGTGATATCTGGGACACCATAACCTAAAGTATCCTTGATGACAACACCAATGGTATTCTCAGTATTAGCTACAAGATGACCACCTTCTGGCAAGAATTGAGCGTCTAATTTAGAACTTATTGTTTTTATTGCGTCATTATCTATGATATCAGGATCAATAATTTTAATACTTTGGGCATACAAATTTTGCTCATCAAAATTTTTCATCCAATTGGTATACGCTTTAAATGTGTAGTTCCCACTAGTAAAAGTACTGTCTATACTAAAGGTGCCAATTGCTTTACCTTCTTTAGCCCATATCAATTGTTCTTTGATCGTTTTGTTATTCTTATCGGTTACAACAGTATACACATTAGTTGTTTTTGTAGATGGTTTTTTAGTAGTCTTATCAAATACATAAATGCTAAATCCAATAGTTTCACCTTTGAGATACAATGATTTATTTAGATGAGCAAAAGCAACTTCCCTAGGAAGATTGGTATACGCATTAAAAGAAGATGTTAGGTCTGTTCCATCTTGACCAAAACTAAAATTGAAGTACAGCAAACAAAAGGAATAGCAAACTAATTTTGAAGTCAACTTTTTTATAATAGTGTTATTCATTTAGACCATCTTTAAAGGGTTTTTCTGTGCTTTATAAAATTATTAATTAAAGGTTATAATTTTTTCTTCGGAAATGAAACCACCTTGATTAGCTGTGCCCTCAATAAATAATTTTATTTGCTCAATGTTTTTGTCAGGAATTTTAAAGGTGAGATTTCCATTTTTGTCAAGTTGACCATTCGGAACCCAGGAAATAACACCATATTGGTTAAAGAAATCACTGCGATAGCTTGAATACAATGGCGTGTAGAAAGTTTTAGGTGACGTAAACGTTAATGGAATCAAAGCTTCCTGTGAGATATCTTTTGAGGTGTCATTTTCAAACTGTAATTCAGGGTCTGTGAATATTTTGATTACGCCAGCAGCACCTCGCATGCCTTCGCCTAATCCCGATTTATCAATAACAACATAATCAATCTCTCTCATATTTAAACCGACTAAAACAGAAAAATCAGAAAGTAACATTTTATCTAGATAAATAAGCGGAGTTGTGCCCCCGTTTAAAGTATTACGTCTTTGTGTCGTAATATTGAGAGAAATACCATTCTGTAATACATTAAATCCTTTGTTACTTATATAGGAGGCGAAATCTATATACCTGTCTCTAGCATTTTCATCAAATACATCAATATTTCCAGTCATTTGTTGTCGCTCTATTTTGTCAATTCTAGTTTTTTCTTTTTGAGCGTTAATAATCACTAGATTCAATTCTTGAGCCTCAGAAATAGAATTCTTAAAAACAGACTCTTTTATTTTAGAATTATAAATTGATTTCACCCGAAGCGGAAGTGTTGTTATAAAATTATCTATCTCAGGTATTGATGATGGTGTAAATTGAACATATAAATTTGGTTTTGCAACCCCTTTCTTTTTTCCGATAGATCCAAAAACAACTTTTTCGTCATCTACAGGAAGTAAACCTTTAATCGTGAATGATTTCTCGTTTTTTGGTACGTCTATAGTTTGCGTAGAACTATTAATCATTGGGTACATTATAAATTGATTGCTCTTGGAGCTATTAACGTTTGCATTTACTGTAATACCCTTTTCAAAATCAAACTTTATCGTGGGTTCATAATTAAAAATAGAATTCCATTCGTAACTGCTCCAACCTTGAGTTAAGAGAAGCTTATCAAGCTCAAACTTTTTCTTTCTATCAATTGCTGTAAAGTAATAGCGTGCGTTCTCAATATAGCTGTTCACATAAGGCTGTAAATGTGTGTAGGATAAGATGTTGTGATTTGTATCATAGGACGTTGTTCCAGATGGAAGCACAGACACACTTAAATTATGAAATTGCGAGGCATTAATGCCTTTAAAAGGTACAGAAACTGTTATAGAATCAAAAGATTTTGATGTAGTAGCTTTTTCAGAATTTAAAATCGAAATTCCTTCATAGTTAAAGAATAAGCGTTCTAAAATGGGGCTGTTAGCCTCATTAAAGACGGTTATAATATTTATACCTGTGTATAAATCACTAAGATTAACCAACTTTGTGATCTCTTGTGCATCCGTAAAACTGAGGTCTAGAGATTTAATTAAACTGCCATTATGAATTAGAATTCTAAATTTTTCTCCTTTAATATTTTCTAATGTATTTGCATTTGATCTAACAGTCAAAGCAATTTTACTTCCTAGATTATTGAGACTTAAATTTAATCCTGTACGTTCTGCTGGTTTAATTTTTACGGTAGAAGTTATACCTTCATAGATGATTTCAGAAGTATAATTTATTCCTTCTTCTGGTGTAAATATAAATTTTCCAATACCAAATTGGTTCGTTTTAAAATTAGTGATGAGTTCTCCATTGGAGTCTTTAATAGCGCCCTCAGCCTCTCTTAGTCCGTAGCCATTTTCATCTTTAATAACAACACCTACTATATTCTTAATATTTGAAATTAAATGACCACCTTCCGGTAAAAATTGAGTGTCTAAGATGGGAGCATCGATTGTTGTGGACGTATCATTATCTTCGTCAGTATTAATGATTTTAATAGTTTGTAAATAAAAATTTTGTTCATCAAAATTTTTCATCCAATTGGTAAATGCTTTAAACGTGTAGCTTCCCGAGGCATAAGTACTATCAACCAAAAAACTACCACTCGCCACACCATTTTCAGCAAGAATAAGAGATTTATTTAAGATTCGACCCTCACTATCAGAAATAGAGCAGTAGACGTTTGTCGTAACATCAGAGTGGTTTTTACTGTTTTTATCAAAAATGTAGACATTAAAACCTATGGTTTCATCTTTTAAGTACAGTGATTTGTTTAAATGAGCATAAGCAATTTCTCGTGGTAATTTTACATAATTACTGTAAGCGCTAGATAACTTGTCTTGGTTTTGACTTTCGGTATAAAAAAATGAAAACAAACAGAATAAAAGAACGATATAGTTTACTTGAGAATAGTTGGGGCGAGAGTTTTTAATCATTGTTTTTTTTAGTTAATCGTTATAATTTTTTCTTCAGAAATAAAAGTACCGTTATTGGCAACGCCTTCAATAAATAGCATTATTTGTTTGTTCTTGGTATCTAAAACATTAATTTCAATAGTATTATTTTTGATGCTATTACAAATAGGAAACCAATCTATAACACCATAGTTTTGAAAAAAATTATTAGTATAATTAGAATATAATGGTGTATAAAATCGTTTTGATTCTGAAAATGATAAGGGGAAATCTAACGCTTGGCTAGACTCCCAAGACGTGCTATACTCACGTATTCTCAACATGTAATTAGTATAGATTTTTATGACACCACCACCACCACCTCGCATACCTTCTCCAAGCCCTTCTTTATCAGTAATAATATAATCGATCATAGTCATGTCTAGATCTATAAGAAAGGTTAAATCATTAATAATCATGTCATTTAAATATACTACTGGAGGAGGTGCCAGAGGACGACCATTACGTATACTTAATGTCAAATTTATTGGGTTTTGCATTGAAACCCAGTTTACACTCGTAAGAAAAGTGGAAAGGTCAGGAGTTGTTTTTCTTTTATGATCATTAAAAACACTAACCGTTCCATGATTTAAACGTTTTATTTTTTCAATTCGATCTTTTTCTTTTGTTGTACTAAGCAATACTGTATCTAGTGACTCTATCTTATTCCATGACTCATCAAGAATAGGCATAGAGGAATCATACTTAAATGCGCTCGTGTTTTTATAATTTAAAGAGTTGTACACGTTTGTTAAGCTTGGGATTTCCATCGGGCTAAACTGGGCGTATAGATTTGGTTTTATTACACGGTTTTTCTCATCATAAACCCCGACTTTTAATTGTTCTCCTGCTGTTAGTAATAGGCCTCTGGTAGAAAAATTTCTTTCTCCCTCTTTTACGGTCCTTGTAAAGCTTGGTGTATTTTTAAGTGGAAAGAATAAAAACGTATTACCTTTTGTACTATTGAGATTGGTAGTTACGGTAATGCCATCTTCAAATTGAAACTGATTTGAAGGCGCCTGATTAAAAATAGTATTCCATTCATAACTACTCCAACCTTGGGTTAATAGAAGATTATCTAAGTCTGATTTTTTTTGATTATTTACATCAGTAAAATAATAGCGAGCATTCTCAATATGACCTTTAATATAAGGCTGTAAATAGCTATAAGAAATGATATTATGATGGTGATTATAAGGTTTGGTATTTGCAGGTAAAACAGAAATACTTAGGCTGTTAAATTGCTCGTTATTAACAGTAGAAATCGGTATTTTTAAACGTAAAGAGTCTTTAAATTTTGTCACGTTCGTAATTCCTGTTTTTAACGATGAAATGGTATCATGATTAAAATATAATCGTTCTAATAAAGGCGTATTGTTTTGATCAAAAAGAGTAATAATATTGATACCTCTATAAAAATCATTGTAATTGATAAACATAGCGATTTCGGTCTTGTTTTTAAACGTAATATCCATCATTTTTAGATCTACACCATTACTAATAGATAGTTTAAATTTCTTGTTATTAATGCTGGGTAGAGTTGCAGTATTGGTTTTAAAAACTAGTATAATTGTATTATAAATATCTTGAAGGCGCATGGTAACACCTTTTGCTTTCGCTTTTGCTAAAGGGATTGATGTTTGCTTCTGGTCATTAAGTTTAATGGTATAATTTTGTAATGGTTTTGGGGTGAATTCAAATTTACAGATTCCGTAAGTATTAGTTGTAAAGTTAGTTATTTCGCTACCAGTATTATCTAACACAGTACCATTTAGTTGGCCAATACCAAATCCGTTTTTATCTTTTATAACAACACCAACTGTGTTTTTTGTATCTCTTAATAAATGACCACCTTCTGGCAAAAACTGCGCGTCTAAGTTAAAAACTGTGCTGTTATCTGCTTTTATAAATAAGTCTTTATCGGGATCTATGACTTTAATATGCTGTACATAAAAATTCTGTTCATCAAAATTTCGCATCCAATTGGTGTAAGCTTTAAAAATGTAGTCTCCGGTTGTAAATAAACTATCGATTTCAAAAATTCCTGATGCCACTCCTTTCTCAGCTAAGATCATTTTGTTTTTTACAATTTTACCTGATTTATTTTGTAACGTGCAATACACGTTTTTAGTTAATACTGATGATTTTTTGGTGTGTTTATCTAGTAGGTAAACTGAGAATCCTAGGCTTTCTCCTTTAATTAAGGTTGATTTATTTAAATGACCATAAGCAGTCTCTCTGGGCAGTTTAGAATAGTTTTTATAGGATTCAAATAATTTATCTTCATTTGGTGTTTGTGCATTTCCGAAGAGAAAAGAACAACTAAAAACTAATAGAAAAACATAATAAAACTTATAATATGTAGCATTTTTCATGTTAGATGGTTTTTAGTTAATGTCAATTATCTTTTCTTCGGAGATAAAAGCACCATTGTTCGCAATCCCTTCAATAAATAGCGTTAGTTGTTTGTTTTTAGTGTTTAGTACTTTCAATTTTATGACGCCCTTATCATTGCTTTCACACTTTGGAAACCAATCTATAACGCCATAATTTTCAAAAAAAGGAGTATCAAAGCTTGAATAGGTTGGCGTGTAGAATTTCTTTGGGTTCGAAAACTTTAGAGGGAATTTAATGTCTTGACCAGACTCCCAAGATCTGGAATACTCACGAGTTCTTAATTGAGGATCTGTAAAAATTTTGATGACACCATTTGCACCTCTCATGCCTTCACCTATTCCTTGCTTATCAATAATTATATAATCTATTGTACTCATATCTAAATCCATTAAAAAGCTCTGATCTTCTTGATTAATCGCCAAATTATTTAGGTAAATCATTGGTCTAAATTGGCTATTGTCATTTTGAAGAGTTGTTCTTCTTGCGATTTGTATAAGTATAGATCTAGGATCTCTAGGGTCTTGAAAAACATTAAATCCCTTTGTGGCAATATAAGATGCGAAGTCTGTAGTGTTTTTGCGTCTTACATCGTTAAATACGTCGACTCTCCCTTTATTGAAGCGTTTAATCTTTTCAATACGCACTTGTTCTTTTTTTGCACTCAATAATACAGTATCTAATGTTTCAATTTTTTTCCAAGATTCACCTAATATAGGCAGTGAAGAATCAAATTGAAAGACAACGTTGTTTTTATAGTTTAGAGACACATATTTGAGTTCCATATTTGGAATCTCAGAAGGAGAAAACTGAGCATAAATATTGGGTTTTAATACGCGATTCTTTTTATCTATCATTCCAATTCTTAGCACCTCTTTTTCTAAAGGCAATAGTCCTCTAACAGAAAAGCTTTTTTCATCTTCTTTTACAGTTATCGTAACGCTAGATGAGTTTTGCAGTGGAGCAATTAAAAATTTATTTCCTTTTTTATTATTCAAGTTCGCATTGATACTAATGCCATCCTCAAATTCAAATTGATTGGTAGGTATTGAGTTAAAAATGTTGACCCAATCATAACTACTCCAACCTTGGGTCAATAAAAGGTTATCTAATTCTGATTTCTTTTTTCTATCTATATTAGTAAAATAGTACCGTGCATTTTCGATGTAACCTTTTACGTAAGGTTGTAAAAATGTATAAGAAAGAATATTGTGATGCTGGTTGTATGATTTAGTATTTGCAGGCAAAACTGAGATACTCATCGTATTAAATGCCTTGGTGTTAATGCTAGCAGATGGGATTGAGATCACTAAAGAATCTTTTAATTTCTCAACAGTTGGTGTTCCTGTAGTAAAAGAGCTGATCCCATCATATTTGAAATATAAACGTTCAAGCACTGGTTTATTATTCTCATCAAAGAGTGTGATTATATTAATTCCGTCATATAAAGTGTTATGACTAATGAGTTTAGCAATTTGAGTTTTATCATTAAAGATAACATCAATAACTTTTAATTGATAACCA
>JAWUWM010000099.1:0-34585 GCA_034111845.1 Psychroserpens sp.
TCTAACTTAATTACGTTCAACCAACGTTATTCTCAAATGACTTACGATGGTTATCACTTTAGTCAATTAGGTACAATGTTTAATTTATCACTGAATTACAAATTTTAATTTTAAATTTTGAGTTTGAGTTTTAATTGAAGAGGTGCTGCTCACGTTGTTGAGTGGCACTTTTTTTGTTTTAAACTTCAGTGTACAATTCGTATTTCTTCGGAAATATCTTTTTTTATTTAAAACTAGAATTTAATAACCGCATAATTAAGCTTCAACTTTCAAATACATAGTATCACAAATTCAATAACCCCAACGCTCTAAACATAACACTAATTGTTGTAAAGCAGTAATTCTGTTAAGAGATAAAATATATTATTTCACACTTAAAAACCTTGATTTCAGCTTATAAAAAACTCATAAATACTTCGACAAGTCTTAAAGTCTTCTGAAAAATAAAATATTTACCTTAAAATAAAGACTTGAATTTCAGTAGTCTAAAATTTAATTTTCGTAACTAAAATCAAATTAGTTAATTATCGTTTTACTACTGTTTAAATTGGTCTTTTTTAAACTGTGCCGAGCGCACATGTATCTCAATACCGACTACTCCTTCAAACACAAATTCAAGAAGCACCATTATTCTATTCATGTTTGCGGTTAAAAATTTCTTGGTATCAATTTCAAAGATCTTCCATTCTTTAGTTAATGTGATTTTAAGTTTGGTTTCACTACCATCTGAAGGGCCGTGAGTATCTTTCATCGCAATTTCAAATTGCTCTCCACCCTTTTCGCCTCTCATCTAAATAAATACTTTTGAATAGAGAGAAAAATAAATAGATTCAAATTTCTTAATTTTATAAAACGAAACGAGAGCTTTTATTAAGTCAATTCTATGATCTAACAAGTTTTAATATCATTACATACTATGAAAATTTTAATATTTCGGTAACAAAAAAACCACTAACGCGTCTATATTATACAAACCGTCAATTATGAAAACGTATTTTACTTTAGGACTAGTCATTTTACTGTCTTCTTTTATTAATGCACAAGAATTAACTGCTAAAATCATAGATAGTAAGACTAATGAGGCCATCCCTTTTGTCGCAGTACAAACTGCGCCCTACAAAGGTGTGATTTCCAACGAAGAGGGTGAGTTTATTATAAACTTAAAAGATGTTGATGATAATACTATTGAATTCTCATGTTTAGGCTATCAAGCGTTAACAATAACCATAGAAGATTTAGAATCTAAAAATTACATCATCCAGTTATTGCCTGCTTTAAATGAACTTAATGCCATTTATCTTACCAATACAAAGCCCAATGTAGACTCTATTATCGCTAGAGTAAATACCAATCTCATCAAGAATTATAATAGCGACGCTTTGAGTTATAACTTATTTTATAGAGAAACCTCTTATACTAATTTTGAAAATCTTGATTTAGAGATCAAAAAATCTACAAAAGTAAAAAAGCGTCAATTAGCAGCTGCCAATAAGGAATTATCTGATATGGCAAATAAAATAATGAACAGAAAAGCAGTGTACTTCACAGATTACTCTGGCACACTAAACGTTTTGGATGACAGTCTTCAAAAGCTCAATGTTGACAAGGCTACTAAAATCATTAATTCAAAAAAAGAGGTGTCTTTAGAAGCAATTCAAAAAAATGCTCAAAACACGATATTGCGCTATTTAGATACCACAATGACGTATAAGTTAAAAACGGGGCTCTTTAAAATTGAAGATTCTTTATCATTGAATGATAGTGACGACGATAACGAGAAGGATTTAGATGAGTTTAAAATTACAGACCTTAAAGACAATACATTATCTGTATTGCAAAAGTCACAAATTGGACGCGATAGTATGCTTAAAACAATTCTTAATACTGAAAACTATGAATACACCATAGAAAATGTTAATGTCGTTAATGGTGAGATGATTTATTTTATAACGTTTAAGCCTAGAAGATCTTCTGCGAATTTCACAGGTAGTTTATACGTCTCTGCCAATACTTATGGTGTTCTAAAGCTAGACTATAAATATGCTAAAGGTAAACAAGGTAAAAAGCTTAATTTAAAACTACTTTTAGGTGTTAAATACATTGAAAACGTCAATACAGGAACGATCATCTACCAACAAAATGATCAGACTACTTATGAACCTCGCTATATTAAGAGTGAACTTGGGCAGTACTTTTATCTAAGTAGACCTTTAAAGTTTATTGAAAATAGTATTGATAGACCTAAAACGACGTTCAACTTTAAAATTGTTGGTACTACCATTTCCCGCGAAGAAGTGCTTTTCTCTTCTATTACAAAATTAGATAGTTCAGCATTTAATACACTTGTAGAACAAGACACTATTGACTATAATGTCTTAAAAAAATATGACAATAGTACGTGGAGTGGGCAAGAAACACTCGCGCCAACTTTAGAGCTAAAAACGTTTGATGCTGAAGACAATTAATCTTCGCTTCTAAATATAATTTTATAGATCAAAATTAATCTAATCGTATTGGTTTTTATATCCCAATCTTACTTTGACACTCTAGAATTGCTTCATATCGTAGTTCATAGTTAGTTAACAATATCACAGCATATCCAAAAATTTAAAAACCAACGTTATAATCAGTTTTAAACAAATAAATCCCGAGCAAAAGCTCGGGATTTATTTGTTTAAAACTGATTCATTTCAGCATCTATATTGTGCTCATTTATAATTCTTAATAATAATAATAATAATAATAATACATTGATTATCCGTCAGGATGCATAAACTTCTGCTTTCCTAATAACACGTCTTTCGTTTCTACATGTGCATCATCAGGCACACAACAATCGACAGGACATACTGCAGCACATTGTGGCTCTTCATGAAAGCCTACACATTCTGTACACTTATCTGGTGAAATATAATAAACCTCGTCGCTAATAGGCTCTTGAGACTCATCTGCGTCAACCTCTTTTCCGTTTGGTAAAATAACTTTACCTTTTAAACTTGTTCCATCATTATATCTCCAATCATCTGCGCCTTCATATATAGCTGTGTTTGGACATTCCGGTTCGCAAGCGCCACAGTTAATACATTCGTCTGTTATAATAATTGCCATAGTAATTTTATTCTATCGTTAATATTGCTAAAATAAGGTTAAGATAAAATCGCGTAAAAATTGTGATTAGCCATATCCTTTGAACTTAGCTTATTTTTCTTTTTTGTTTGCGTAAATTTGCAATTGCAAAAATAAAGCCAAAACACCGTATAACCAAACCCAACATGGATTTACAACAAAGAATTAACGCATTTGTAAAATTAGGCGATTTTTTAAGCCAGTTTTCTTCGGAAGAATTTGAAAAAAAAGACCACATAGAACATAATGATTTGTTTTTTGACGGATTTAAACATCAACTAAAATTAGCCCAGCAGCATAACGGTTGGTTTACAAAAGAGAATGTTGTTTTTGCACTCAATGGATGGTCTAACCAATTGACTGAAAGTAATATTCGCAAATGGACCTCAAAGTATGACTTTAGCACTGAATCTTTAAAAACCATTGCTATTATAATGGCCGGAAATATTCCATTAGTTGGTTTTCATGACTTCTTGTCGGTATTGATTTCCGGTCAAAAAGTGTTGGTAAAACAGTCTTCAAATGACAAACATATATTACCATTCTTGACAAAATATTTAGAGTATGTTGAGCCAGAATTTAAAGGTCGTATTTCAATTACAGAAACTAAACTAGAACATTTTGATGCAGTTATTGCCACAGGAAGCAACAATACTGCGCGCTATTTCGAATACTATTTTAAAGACAAACCATCCGTCATTAGAAAAAACAGAAACTCAGTAGCTATTTTAACTGGAAAAGAAAGTGATGACGAGCTTGTAGCACTTTCTGAAGATATATTTAGATACTACGGTTTGGGATGCAGGAATGTTTCAAAACTGTTCGTACCTGCAGGTTACAACTTTGATAGCTTCTTCGCAGCGATGTATCACTGGAACCCAATCATACACCAAAATAAGTATGCCAATAATTACGATTACAATAAAGCGGTGTATTTAATGAGTTTGTTTGAAATGTTAGAAAATGGTTTCCTCATGATTAAAGAAGACGAGAGTTTTTCATCTCCTATTGCCACTTTGTTTTATGAGCACTATGATTCTGAAGAAAAATTAAAAGCTACCCTAAAAGAGAAAAGTGATGCGATACAATGTGTCGTTGCTAATGGATTTTCTGAAGACGAAATCGAATTTGGACAAACCCAATTACCAAATTTGTGGGATTATGCAGATAACGTTGATACTATTACGTTTTCGTTGACAATCTGTTGATAAATTATCATATTCTTAATACATTTTTTTATAGAATTCACGACATTTGCAGTGATTAATAAACAAGTTTCCGATTCTTCGGAAATGTAACATAATAATTTCATGAAAAGACATAATTTTAGCGCTGGACCTTGTATTTTACCAGGTAGTGTTCTCCAAAAAGCATCTGAAGCAGTAATTAATTTTGATAACGGGTTATCTCTACTCGAAATCTCTCATAGAAGCAAGCCTTTTGTTGATGTTATGGAAAATGCTAGATCTTTAGCCTTAGAGTTATTAGGTCTTGAAGGAAAAGGATACAAAGCCTTATTCTTGCAAGGTGGAGCAAGTACTCAATTTTTAATGGTCGCTCTTAACCTGTTAGAAAAACGTGCTGGGTATTTAAATACCGGGACTTGGAGTGACAAGGCGATTAAAGAAGCAAAAATTTACGCCGATGTGCATGAAGTAGCGTCCTCTAAAGATGCTAACTATAATTATATCCCAAAAGGATATGATATTCCTACAGACTACGATTATTTTCATTGCACCTCTAATAACACTATTTTTGGAACACAGATGAAAGAATTCCCTAACTCACCTGTCCCAATGGTTTGCGATATGAGTAGCGATATTTTTTCTCGTGTAATTGATTTTTCAAAATTTGATTTGATCTATGCTGGGGCTCAAAAAAACATGGGACCTGCAGGAACAACCTTAGTCATCGTTAAAGAAGACGTTTTAGGAAAAGTATCTCGTCAAATACCAGCAATGATGAGTTACAAAGAGCAAATAAGTAAAGGCAGCATGTTTAATACCCCTCCAGTTTTTGCAGTCTATACATCAATGTTAACGCTCGAGTGGTTAAAAGATTTAGGTGGTATTGCAGCTATTGAAAAAGAAAACGATAAAAAAGCACAACTCATTTATTCTGAAATTGAACTCAACCCATTATTTAAGGGATTTTCAGCAAAAGCAGATCGCTCAACAATGAATGCAACGTTTACCTTAACCAATGAAAATTTAAAAGAAACCTTTGAAACTATGGTTAATGAGGCAGGAATTAACGGATTAAATGGACACAGAAGTGTTGGGGGTTATAGAGCATCTATGTATAACGCATTGTCATTAGAAAGTGTTGGTGTGCTTGTAGATGTGATGAGTGAATTAGAACGTAAAGGTTAGAAAATTTTACAGTCTGCAGTCGCAGTAAATAGTGTTTACTCAAACGTTTAAAATAATGAATGAGTTTTCAATTTTTAGCGCTTACTCGAATGACTATAATAGTATAAATTTTTATGTCTTCGGAAATATTAAAATAATCAAGTTCTTGCTTTTGTAAGAACATAATCAATAAAAAAGAATTCCATTTTTACGGAAACAAAAAACAAGTTTTGATGAAAGTATTAGCAAACGACGGAGTATCACAAAGCGGAATTGACGCCTTAGAAAAAGCAGGTTTTGAAGTCTTAACGACCACTGTTGCACAAGAACAATTAGAAAACTATATCAATACGAATGATATTTCGGTATTGCTCGTAAGAAGTGCTACAACCGTTAGAAAAAATATTATCGACAACTGCCCTAGCCTAAAAATTATTGGTCGTGGTGGTGTTGGTATGGACAATATAGATGTAGATTATGCGCGCAGTAAAGGATTAAACGTTATTAATACGCCAGCAGCATCTTCACACTCAGTAGCAGAATTAGTTTTTGCACATTTTTATGGTTTAGCACGTTTTTTACATAACTCGAATCGTGATATGCCACTAGAAGGTGATGCTAATTTTAAGGGTCTTAAAAAAGCCTATGCTAAGGGAATTGAACTAAAAGGTAAAACTATAGGTGTTTTAGGTTTTGGTCGTATTGGTCAAGCCACAGCTAAAGTTGCACTAGGTGCAGGAATGAAAGTCATTGCTTTTGATCCTTTCTTAAGCAAAGCAAATTTAGAATTAGAATTCTTTGATGGTCAAAAAGTAAATTTTGAAATTGAGACTATTTCTAAAGAAGAGGTATTACAGCAATCAGATTTTTTAACGCTTCACGTTCCTGCTCAAAAAAATTATGTAATTGACGAAGCAGATTTCGCACAAATGAAAGATGGTGTCATCATGGCTAATGCTGCACGAGGCGGTGTGGTTAACGAAGTTGCATTAGTAAAAGCAATTAAGAGTGGTAAAGTTTTAGGAGCAGCTTTAGATGTTTTTGAAAATGAACCAAAACCAGAAATGCAATTATTAATGAATTCTGGATTATCACTAACGCCTCACATTGGTGCTGCGACCAATGAAGCTCAAAATAGAATTGGTCAAGAATTAGCAGATCAAATAATCACTATTTTAAAATAATAACTCATAAGTTGTGACTTTTTAGATAAAAATGCGTCCTACCTAGTGGTGGGACTTTTTTTTGTATATTATAGTTCCTATTTTTTTAATCTTATATAAAACAAATTATGTCAGGAATTTTAGACTTATTGAGCAGTGACCTTGGGAAACAGATTATTAGTGGTGTTTCAGGATCTGCAGGAACAGACGAAAGTAAAACTAGTAGTGCTTTAACAATGGCTTTGCCTGTATTAATGGCTGCTATGAAAAGAAATGCTTCCACACCAGAAGGTGCAGAAGGGTTAATGGGTGCTCTTAATAGTAAACACGACGGAAGTATTTTAGACAACCTTGGCGGTTTATTTGGTGGTGGAGTTAATGATGCTGTAAAACAAGATGGAGATAATATTTTGAATCATGTTTTAGGTAGTAAAAAACAAGGTGTTGAAAAAATTATAGGTGAAAAGTCTGGTTTAGATGCTGGATCTGTTGCTAATATTCTTAAGATAGCCGCACCAATATTAATGGGTGTTTTAGGAAAACAAAAACAACAAAACAATGTAAATTCTTCAAACGACTTAGGCGGAATGCTAGGTAGTCTTCTTGGAAGTAATGATGCCCAAGAAGAACAAAGTTTCTTAGAAAAAATACTAGATGCCGATGGTGATGGTAGCGTTATTGATGACGTTGCAGGAATGGTATTAGGCAAAGCTAGCGGAAGCAAAAGCGGATTAGGTAGTTTATTAGGCGGACTTTTCGGAAAATAAATCCAAGCGTATAATTGATATATAACGAAAGCCAAACATCTTGTTTGGCTTTTTTTTGTATTCATTTTATAAAATCGAGATTCCTTAATTGTCAAAAGAGACGTTTTTAAATCTGTATTATTTCTAACCAGAAACTATTCACTCACTCAGAAGTAGCACTCACTCATTGTTCTTTTATTACAAAACATAAGCGCATTATTTTTGTGTCAAACAAAACAAAGAAATGGCTTTTGAAAGCGATTGGCTTCAAAATGATTTTTGTAACTTTAAATTTAAATAACATCATGAAACGTATTACTCAACTTTTAATTCTAGCAGTACTCATAGTATGCTGTGGTTCATCTCAATCAATTACTGAAAACAATAACCAAATAGACATACCCGAAGAAGATATTGTACGTATTGCTAATGATGATTTAGAATATGAAATTACTATAATTGAACCAGGATTCAACGCTTGGCTGCTCTCTATTGCCCGACCAGAAGGCTATTATTCTCAAAACTTTATGGAAACACGAAACCAGCAAATGGTTATTAACTGGAATATTAGAGTGCTGCAACCACAACAATACGACATTAATCTATATCAGATGCAAATAGATTATGATTCTAATATAGATTATGGTTATGACGTCAACTATAAATTATATAACTATTTCATTTACTTTCAATTAACGTATAAGCAACAATTATCATCATTTGTTCCTAGAATTTAAATTATCTTTGCACAAAATTTATTTAGAGCTTTTCAAATGGCTGTAAAATGATATTTTTCACTCACTTTTAGTCTTTTCATTACTCCGTTGCAACACTATGCAGTTCAAAAAAACTTCAATTGATCAAAAATATCTATTTTTCGCTTTCATCGAAAAAGCTCTAAATCAATTTGAGTAAAATTGAGCTATGTTACACGCATTTAAAAAAAATTGGGACATCCAACAAAATTGGCATTTACTATTTCCGGTAATTGGACTCTTAGGTTTGGCTTACAGCAGTTTTAAACTCGCTTTAGTCCTTACCAAAGCGTATCCTATTACTGCCACGATAATTCTGGCAGTAATTTTGTTTATAGTACTTTTAAAAATCATATTATTTATTTTCAAAAAGTTAGAAAACAAGTGGGTTATAACTCATAGATGGGAAATCATTAGAATATTCATCGTTTTTGCAATCACTGGATCGTCTTCTATGTATATAGGAAAGCCTATTATTAAAGCGATAGGAATTACTAAAGAAAACTTAAATCCTGTTATTTATTGGGTGTTATTTATTATTATTGGCATAGTTTTCTATCAAATCCTATTGGTCAGTTTTGGTTGGCTTTTTGGTCAGTTTAAGTTTTTCTGGGAATTTGAAAAGAAAATGCTAAGACGGTTTGGACTAGGACGATTTTTAAATTAATGAAAAACAACAGATTATATCATATTTTAAGGTTTTTCTCATTACTAGCAATAGTAGTGCTTATGTTTCCTATGGTTGTTAAATCTGCATTAATTTTTGAAGCGCATCACCACGATATTTGTGTAGATAAGCAGACAGATTCTCACCTTCATACTAAAGATATACATTGTGAATTGTATAAGTTCACAGCAGTCACTCATTTTATTACTATTGAGAATATTGACGATATCCAAACTCGTGAATTTATCACTCAATCTATTTATTATAATTATAATTTCTTACATAATCATCGGCCCTTATCTTTCTCGCTTAGAGGCCCACCTCATATCGTTTAAATATTTGTTATCAAAATTATTTAAATAAACAACGAATAAATGAAGTTTTGTTTAACTGTCATAGCCTTGTGTATTTCACTAGTGGCAATGACGCAAGAGTGCCATTCTGAACTCAGAGGAACGATTGACGATTTTCATGATGGAAGCAAGATTACAGGTGCTACCTTATATATTGAAAGTCTCAAAATCTATGCTGTAACAGACTTAGACGGTAATTACCAATTTGTAAAACTTTGCGACGGTGTGTATAAAATAACGGTATCTCATATTGCGTGTGATACTAAATATTTACAAATGGAAGTTAAAGGTACTACGACCTATAACATAAATTTAGAGCATCATATTGAGGAACTTGAAGAGGTAAGCGTTAAAGGCTCCTCTTTAAAGACGCAAACAAATTCGAGTCAAGAAACAATATTGAAATCTAAAGAACTAGAAGCGTTTAGCTCTGGTAGTTTAGGTGATGCCTTGAAACAAATTAGTGGTGTAAATTCATTAAACACTGGTAATACTATTGTAAAACCAGTAATTAATGGGATGCATAGTAGTCGAATTATTGTAATGACCAACGGGGTGCGTTTACAAGATCAAGATTGGGGGATTGAACATGCTCCAAATATTGATGTTAATTCCGCAGAAAGTATATCTGTCATTAAAGGCTCAGGCGCTTTGGCTTTTGGAGGAGATGCTATTGGTGGTGTTATTGTTATGAATCCGCAACGTGTATTTTTAAAAGATTCCTTATTCGGAAAAACAATCACAAGCGCTCAAACCAATGGTATAGGCTATAGTTTGTCATCAAAATTAACTAAAACGTTTGCCAAAGGCTGGTATATTTCTGGTCAAGGAACACTAAAGCGTTATGGTGATTTTGAAGCACCAGATTACAGTTTAACAAATACAGGACTAGATTCTAAAAGTTTCTCAATCAATACTGGTTATCAAACTTTTGAACAAGGATTTAATGTGTTTTACAGCTTTCTAAATAACGAAATTGGCATATTAAGATCATCGCACATTGGTAATGTTGAAGATTTGGTAACCGCTATAAATAGCCAACAACCTCAAGTAATTGAACCATTTAGTTATAATATTAATTCACCAAGGCAAGATGTAACACACCAGGTATTTAAAGCAGAATTCTATAAGCGTTTCAAAACATTTGGAAGACTTGAGATTCAGTATGATTTTCAAAACAATCAACGATTAGAATATGATATTAGAATTGGAGATAATAGAAATAATGCTGCACTAGACCTTACTTTAAAAACGCATAGTATAAAAACAAATTTAAAGTTAGATAGTAATATTGGTAATACATATGAAATTGGTCTATCTGCAAACTTTCAAAACAATTTTGCAAATCCAGATACTAATGTGAGACGCCTTATTCCCGATTATGATAGATATGATTTTGGTATATACGCCATAACCGACTTCAAGATCAATGATGAATTTAGAATAGATTTTGGAGCACGATATGATTTTAACCGGTATGATGCTAAAAAGTTTTATCAAACATCGCGATGGGAAGAACTAGGTTATGATGACGATTTTGCTGATATAGTCATTGAAGACCTAGGTACTCAGTTGCTTACCAATCCTCAATTTGATTATCATAATTTATCAGCTTCGGCAGGTGCAACTTATGAAATCAATGAAAATCACGCCATTTTGTTTAACTATAGTTTATCTAGTCGCGCTCCAAATCCTTCAGAATTATTTAGTGATGGTCTACACCACTCTGCTGCAAGAATTGAATTAGGAGATTTAAGGATAGATCAAGAAACGTCTAATCGTTTTGCTTTTTCTTATCTTTTTTCTTCGGAAAAATTGACCATAAACCTAGAGACGTTCTACAACCACGTTAATGACTTTATTTATATAGAACCAACAGGATCGCAACAAACTATAAGAGGTGCATTTCCTGTGTGGAGTTATAAACAAACCAACGCATCGCTTGTAGGTGTTGACGTATCACTTGATTATATCATTTCTAACCATTTATCATATAGAAATAGATCGTCTTTATTAAAAGGTTATGATTTGGATTTGAATCGACCACTTATAGATATGCCATCTAACAACACTGTGAATAGTATAACATATACTAATGAAAAATGGTTAAACTTCAATGCAGAGTTGCAAAGTGAATTGGTATTGCGACAAAATGAATTTCCAGATACAAACTTTGAAGTCTTCATTCCATCAAGCAATGAAATGGTTTTGGTTGACATAAGTACACCACCACCAACCTATCACTTATTACATTTTAATAGCGATATCACCTTTGACTTATCAAATCAAACAGATTTAAATATTGGTGTAAGCGTTCAAAACGTATTAAACGTTTCTTATAGAAACTACTTAAATCGATTAAGATATTTTGCCGATGATCTTGGACGAAACATACTATTACAATTAAAATTAAATTATTAAACACTAAAATTATAAAACAAATGAAAACATTAAAATCAATATTCGCAGTAACACTTGTAAGTGTATTTTTCATGTCATGTTCTGATGATGATGACGCCAACCCTCTTCCTATAAATGAAGAAGAAGTCATCACAACATTAACTGTGACCCTTAGCCCGCCAACTGGAACTCCTATTACTTTGCAATTTAGAGATCTGGATGGCGATGGACCAGATGATCCTGTAATTACAGTGTCATCTGCATTGCAAGCTAACACCATATATAGTAGTAGTTTAGATCTTTTAAATGAAACCGTAAATCCAGCAGAATCTATTACAGAAGAGGTTGAAGAAGAGGCAGAAGAGCACCAATTTTTCTTTTCTAGCAGTAATGAATTATTAACAACAACTTATGCTGATGCTGATGCTGATGGTAACCCTATAGGATTATCATTCTCTTTAACGACAACCACAGTTGGAGTCGATGTATTTACAGTTACTTTAAGACACGAGCCAAACAAAGCTGCTGAAGGTGTTAGCACTGGAGACATCACAAATGCTGGTGGAGAAACTGATGTATCAGTCTCTTTTCCCGTGACTATAGAATAAGCTTTAAATACGTATTCTTAATCTTACAAAAGCTCTCAACCTCATGGTTGAGAGCTTTTTAATTAACGGTAATAATGAGAAGATTTAATATTTCCGAAGAAAACACATAACAACTGTATGGCTACTAAATACTATTATATTTTCAACATTTTATATGCTTACATAGAAGGCCATACTTTGGTGCCACTAGAACCAAATAAGCCTTATCTTTGCAATCTAGAATCAAACGATTTTTAATGACAGAAATAGACTTCGCTTTAAGCCAAAACCAAGACACTGAGATCATTGAACTCGTTGGAACTGTATTATGGAATAAGTCAAATGAGGTAAAAGATTTCACTGAGTTATCACAACAAGAACAAACCTTTATTTACATTGAAATTTTTGAGAGCGAACTTATAAATGGTGGTGTTTTTGATTTCTTTTTTAATACCTCTGGAGCCTATGCACATGAAGTTTTAGAAGCTTACAAAGCTATTGGTGCAAAAGAATCTATAGAATTGGTGAATCAAGCGATTTCAATTTTTCCTGAGTTACCTGTGCCAAAAGAAATTTTTGACAGACGATTTTTCATGTCTGGATTGGATAAAGACATTCAAGACAAATGGAATACCATTGAAGATAAATTTTTAAATTCTAAAGAAGATATTGTCACCTTATTAATTGGCTACATCAAAACACACAAATCAACATTTGAATATTGAACGCAACTTTGCTTCATAAATCTGGTATATTCCGCAACACTTTATTTTCATGATTATACATGTCAAAATTACCCAAAGCGCATAAATTCTTAGATCTTTCAGATTATGGAAGACCCGTAGCACGTATTATTGCTAACTCATTAAAAAATACGCGCTTCACTCCTATTCATGTTACAATTGCATTTGTAATTTCAGGGTTAATAGGAGTAGCCTGCATACTCTATGGTTATTTCTGGGCAGCAGCCTTTTTCTTGATTTTAAAATCAATATTGGATGCAGCAGACGGAGAATTGGCTAGAATTAAAGAAACACCGTCTTATACAGGGCGTTTTTTAGATTCGGTGTCTGATATTATTTTGAATGCCATTATTCTAATGGCTGTTTGGTATATTACTGATGCTCATATTTGGGCAACTGTTCTAGCGTTTATTGGTATTCAACTTCAGGGCACTTTATACAATTACTACTATGTGATTTTAAGAAGTCAATTTGATGGCGATACAACCAGTCGCGTTTTTGAAAATGAAACACCTATTGCCTTAAAAGGCGAAAAACAGAGTCACGTCAATATTATTTTTAAAATTTATAAAATTCTCTACGGAAACTTTGACAAAGTCATCTACGCTTTAGATAAGAATGCATCTAGCGGAAAAATAACACCTAATTGGCTCATGACCTCTATTTCTACATTTGGATTAGGGTTTCAACTGCTGCTAATTGCAGTGCTCTTGGTCTTAGGATTGAAAGATTATATCATTCCGTTTTTTATTGGATATTCTGTAATGATCTTTGTTTTTATTGGTATACGGAAAGGGTTTTATAGTCGTTAAGGTTTTTTGGAAATTATAGACTTCCAATTCATTATGAACTGAAAATATTATTAGAGAAATCCCTAGTGATATGTAAATGATTATACAATCAATATCAGTAAAATAGAATGTTACTTAGCGAGTATATCTGAATAATTAATTTATATCAATAACGGTCTCCTCATTACCCTTTTCCGAAGAAAAAACAAACGTATACAACCACATGAGTGTAAATGTTGGAATAATGTCAAGCATGGGCAAAGCTTCCTCTACAAAAGATATGGCTGCAGCTATTTTTCCTTTTCTACCTTTATAAAGCTTGGTCATTAACCAAGCAGATGCGGGTGCCCAGACAAAATCAAATGGTGGAAATATAAAAGAAACGTAACCTAAGGCATCAAATAGTATTCCTAGTATTAATTTTTTAGTTTTTGATATATTTTCTAATGTCATAAATTCTATTGTAATTTACTGAATACAAATCAAATAGTATTCCAAAACTAAAATTATGACAACTTAACATTAATCAAGTTTAAAAAACTCAGTTCTCGTCTCTACATTTTTGAAAGCACCTCTATATCCTAATGTTGTTGTTGTTGTTACAGAGTTCTGCTTTTGAAGTATGTTCTGGGTTTTTAGGAGTCCGTCACGAGTCATATCTTCATCTAAATCTTCAATTATTTGTTTGTAACGGTTTTTTTACATCGTGTGTTACCTTAATATCATATTCTTCCAACTTTTTGTATGGCTTTTGCATTACAATTTAGTTTTACAAATAATTCATAAATAAATTCACACAAAACCAAAAGTTATAACATTTTAACATTAACAATAAGGGTATCTTTTTAACTTTTGTTTAGGACAAAACAGACATAAGCCTAACTAAATTTGTAGTCCTAACTATAACTAACGATCGTTAGTACTTTTATAATTATAAAATACTAGTGAATTAATAACATAACAATGCAATTTCGCTCTGTATTAGTCGTCCTATTCTCTTTGTTCTTTTTGCATACCTATGCACAGGAAAAAAAGCAGCTTAATATCACGCGAACTAAAAACGCTCCAAAAATAGATGGAATATTAGATGATGCCATCTGGGCAGATTCTGAAACAGCCACAGACTTCATTCAATTTACGCCAGAAATGGGTGTGTCGCTTCCAAAATCTCAACGCACTGAAGTTAAAATGACATATGATGATGATGCTATTTATATTGCTGCTTATTTATATGACGATCCAAAAGATATCATGAAGCAATTAACTGCTAGAGATAATTTTGGACAAACAGATTTCTTTACCTTGGTGCTAAATCCAAACAATGACGCTCAAAACGATACACAATTTATTGTTTTTAGTTCAGGAGTTCAGGCAGATGCCATAGCGTCTCCTAGTATTGGTGAAGATTTTAGTTGGAATGCAGTTTGGGAAAGTTCAGTAAAAATAAATGATGATGGATGGTCACTAGAAATGAAAATCCCTTACAGAACCTTGCGTTTTGATAATCAAGAAGCACCAACTTGGGGATTACAGTTTCATAGACAATTTAGGAGATTTCGATCTCAGTATTCTTGGAATCCTATTGATGTGACCAAAGGTAATGTAGGTTTATACCATGGAGAACTTAAAGGTCTCGATGGGATCACACCTCCTACGCGACTCATTTTATATCCATTTGCGACGGGAATTGTAAATTCTTTTGATGGTGTGACAGATTCTAAAGCGACTTTTGGTATGGATGTCAAGTATGGGATTACAGAAAATTTTACGCTTGATGCCACATTAGTTCCAGATTTTAGTCAGGCTGGTTTTGATAACGTTGTTCTTAACCTTGGTCCTTTTGAACAAACATTCTCAGAGCAACGCCAGTTTTTTACTGAAGGTGTTGATTTATTTTCAAAAGGCGGATTATTCTTTTCTAGACGAATTGGTAGTGCTCCATCTGGAGATATTGAACTTGAGGATAATGAGACTCTTGATAGTCCAAATGAAGTTAAAGTATTAAATGCTCTTAAAATTTCTGGAAGAACAAAAGATGGTTGGGGAATTGGTGTTTTTAATGCAATCACAGAAACAACCAAAGGTCGTATTACAAATGAAGACACAGGTGAAACTCGAGAAGAGGTCGTAGAACCTTTTGCAAATTATAACATATTAGTTGTTGATAAGCAGTTTAGAGGAAACTCTTCAATAAGCTTAATAAACACCAACGTACTTCGAGAAGGTAGTTTTAGAGATGCTAATGTTACTGCAGCTCGTGCAGATATTATCAATAAGAAAAACACGTTTAGATACGTTGCAGAAGCAAAAGTAAGTCATGTTAACTACCAAAATGAAGATGCTGAACTTGGAGCAAGTACCTTTTTGTTTTTAGGAAAAGTAGCTGGGAATTTTAGATATAGTTTTGATCATCGTTTTGCAGACACCAAATATGAAATCAACGATCTAGGACTTCAGTTTAGAAATAACTTTAATAATTTTGGTATTGATGCCTCTTATGAAATTTTTGAGCCTAAAGGAAAACTAAACAGTTATAGAGTAAATACCTTTGCTAATTATAGACGTCTAGCTAATCCAGGTGTTTTTACAGGTTTTAATATTGGTGGAGGTTACAGAGCAACTACTACTAAATTAGATGCCTATGGCTTTAGATTAAATGTAGAACCAGGACAACAAAATGATTATTTCGAATCTAGGGATGGTAGACGATTTATTTATGAAAATTTCTTGAGTACGGGATTTTGGGTGTCTTCTAATTACAACCGTGTGTTTGCTATAGATATTAGAGCTAATATTGGAACATTATTTGAAGATGGAAGAGATTTATTTAACTACGATTTTACTATTAGTCCAAGAGTGCGTTTCAGTGATAAATTTTTAATGGTATATCGCATTAATTTTAACCATAGAAATGGAGATCGTGGCTATGCTGCAGAAGTTGATGAAGTACCTGTTTTTGGAGAACGTAATAGACAAATTGTAACCAATAGCATTTCTGCCAACTATACGTTTAACCCTTTTAATGTATTGGCATTAACCTTTAGACATTATTGGGATACTGTAGATTATGACTACGATATGTTTACGCTTCAAGATAATGGACGACTAACTACCAATACTGGTTTTAATAGAGATAATATTGGTGATGATCCCAATATTAATTTTAGTACCTGGAACATTGATTTAAGTTATTCATGGCAATTTGCTCAAGGTAGTTTTCTAACTGCATTGTACAGGAATTCATTAATTAATTTTGATAATTTATCTCAAGAATCTTACGGACAAAGTTTAAATCAACTGTTTGATCAACCTATCCAAAACACGTTTTCATTGAGACTACAGTATTTTATTGATTACAATGATGCAAAGCATCTAATACAAGGTAAAAACAAAACGGACTCTTAATTGTTCAATACAGCATAAATTGTTAATTTCACTGCTTATTAGTATGGTATGATTAAAGCAAAAAACATTCATAAATATTACGGTGATTTGCACGTCTTAAAGGGTGTCGATTTAAATATTAAAAAAGGTGAAGTTGTCTCTATTGTTGGTGCTTCTGGTGCTGGAAAAACTACACTTCTTCAAATAATAGGTACGCTCGATCAAATTGATAAAAATAACGCTAGTGAATTGGTGATTAATGACGTTTCAATTCCGCAATTAGGAGATAAGACATTAGCCAAATTTAGAAATGAACATATTGGCTTTATATTTCAATTTCATCAATTATTACCAGAGTTTACTGCTTTAGAAAATGTATGTATTCCTGCTTTTATCTTCGGGAAATCGCAGTTAGAAGCAGAAACTCGCGCTAAAGAACTCCTAGACTATCTAGGCTTATCTCATCGTTACAATCACAAACCGAATGAACTCTCTGGAGGAGAACAACAACGTGTTGCTGTAGCTAGAGCTTTGGTAAACAATCCAGGCTTAATATTTGCCGATGAACCATCAGGAAATTTGGATAGTGAATCTGCCGAAAACCTTCACAACCTCTTTTTTAAACTACGTGATGAATTTGGTCAAACCTTTGTTATCGTGACACATAATGAAGAGTTAGCAGATATGGCAGATCGAAAGTTAACGATGGTTGATGGGAAGATTGTTGGATAATTAAATTTCTTAGTAATAATACAAAGCCTCTTGAACAAAAAAGACCTCAAAGAATTTCTAGACACTAAAGTAGAACAATACAATCACCCCAAATTTATTGAGAGTGATCCTATTCAAATACCGCATCAGTTTTCAAAAAAAGAAGACATTGAAATTTCAGGGTTTCTAGCTGCCACTATTGCTTGGGGAAATCGCAAAAGCATCATCAATAACGCCAATAAAATGATGAATTTTTTAGATCAATCGCCTCATGATTTCATTATAAATCATGAAGATAGTGATCTTGATAGACTGCTTCCATTTGTTCACAGAACGTTTAATGGTAATGATTTTATTCAGTTTATAAAAAGTTTAAAACATATTTATAACAAGCATAATGGCTTGGAGTCTGTATTTTCAAAATCTTCCGAAGAAAAAAATTTCCAGCACGCTATTCACAATTTTAAAAACGTGTTTTTTGAGATTGATCATTTAGAGCGTACAAGAAAACATGTGAGCGATCCTTTGAAGAATTCCGCAGCAAAACGAATCAATATGTATTTAAGATGGATGGTACGACAAGATAATAATGGTGTCGATTTCGGGATTTGGAAGAGCATCTCCCCTGCACTTTTATCATGTCCTCTAGATGTACATTCTGGAAACGTCGCTAGGAAACTAAAACTCCTCAAGCGTAAACAAAATGATGGTAAAGCGCTGTTAGAGCTCGATACGTCTTTACGAAAACTAGACCCAAATGATCCCGTTAAATATGATTTTGCGCTCTTTGGATTAGGAGTTTTTGAAGGGTTTTAATAAAGAGGTTAAAACACCATTAGGTTGTTTTCAAGCATTGCAATCAAACTCCTAGAGTCATCCTTAGTTCTTTTAAAAATATTACTTATGTATCATGCAAAAACCGCTCATTAGCATCCTTACCCCTTTTAAAAATACGTCTCAGTATTTGATAGAATGTTTGAACTCAATCGTTAATCAGAGCTACCCAAATTGGGAATTGCTCATTGTTGACGATCACTCCACAGACGACAGTTATGAATGTGTTCTCGCTTTCGCGGAAAAGGATAAACGCATAAAACTTCTAAAAAATTCAGGTTCTGGCATCATTGAAGCTTTACGTTTGGCCTATTCTGAAAGTAGCGGAACTTACATTACAAGAATGGATAGCGACGACATCATGCACCCTGACAAGTTGAGCATCATGCTGAACCAATTACAAACACATGGTAAAAAACATATCGCTTTAGGTTTAGTACAATATTTTAGTGACGCTGGTATTGGTAATGGTTACGCAAAATATGAAGCTTGGTTAAATGGATTAACGCAAGAAGGACAAAACTATAAAGACATCTACAAAGAATGTGTCATCCCTTCGCCTTGTTGGATGCTTTATCGTGATGACTTTGAAACTTGCGGTGCATTTTCGCCAAACCGTTACCCAGAAGACTATGATTTAGCATTTCGATTTTATAAAAATGAAATGCGCTGCATTCCATCTTCGTCTGTTTTACATTACTGGAGAGATTACAGCACTAGAGCTTCAAGAACAGACGAGCATTATGCCGAAAATCATTTTCTAGAACTTAAAGTCGATTATTTCTTAGACCTTAATTATGATGCGTTAAGACCACTAACAATTTGGGGCGCGGGTCAAAAAGGAAAAAAAGTAGCGAAACTGCTGAAACAAAAAGGAATAAAATTTATCTGGATTTGCGACAACCCGAAAAAAATCGGAAAGCATATTTATGATGAGTTATTATACAACTTTGAACATTTAAATACTTTAGAGCATCCCCAAAGTATTGTGAGTGTTGCAAATACTGAAGCTCAAATAGAAATCAAGGCTTATTTTAAAACACTTAATATGGAATCTATGATTGATTATTTTTTCTTTTGTTGAAAATTATTTGCGTCAAAAAAAGTATGTGTTAAATTTCTCAAAACCAAAACCCACAAATCCCTTATCATTTTCTATATTTGATTTCTAATATAATACTAGTTATTAATTGAAATTACTGTAAAATAAAATGTTGTATTTTTTCTTTATATGAAATTGAAAAATAAAGCATAGCCTTAGTTACGGTTTCTTTTTAAATTAAAATAGAAAGGAAAAAAGTGCATTTTATTGCATTAATTTTAGTTGATAAATGGTATAACAATCTCAAAAACAGGAATGCAGTTTAAACACCCAGAACTTCTATACGCGCTACTCCTGCTTATTATCCCTATTATTGTTCACTTATTTCAGCTTAGAAAATTTAAGAGTGTTGCGTTTACTAATGTTCAATTTTTAAAGGAACTCACTATACAAACACGTAAAAGTTCACAAATTAAAAAATGGCTGACCCTAATTACTAGAATGTTGTTACTAGCATGTGTAATAATTGCATTTGCACAACCTTTTATTTCAAATTCCGATCGTTTTAATACCAAGAGTGAAACCGTCATTTATCTCGACAATTCATTTAGTATGCAATCCCCAAGCATTAACGGGAGTTTATTAAATACCGCTATTCAAGATATTATAGAAACCATAGATGAAGACGAACAAATTTCGATATTCACTAATGATGATAATTTTAATAAAACGAGTATCAAAGCGATTAAAAATGAGTTAATCCAACTGAAGCACTCTCCAAAACAGCTAGCTTATGACGCGACTGTTTTGAAAGGAAGAAAACTGTTTTCAAATGATGAAAATTCTATTAAAAACTTGGTTCTAGTTTCTGATTTTCAACAAAAAACAGAAAGCCTTACAGCTACAAATGATAGCTTAATTTCTATAAAATTAGTGCAACTCAAACCGTCAAACCTAAGCAATATCACGATAGATAGCGTTTATATTTCTAAAACAACGGTTGAAAACTTTGAGCTTACGGTTCTTCTTAAAAATCAAGGTGACACAGTTGAGACCTTACCAGTATCACTATTTAACGACGATAAATTGATTGCAAAAACAGCAATAGATATTATTGATGAAGCAACAACTAGCTTTACAATACCTACAAATGCTGTATTTAATGGGCGACTTGTTATTGATGATCGTAATCTTCAATATGACAATACACTTTACTTTAATATCGATCAACGCGAAAAAATAAATGTGTTAGCCATCAACGAAGCAGACGATACCTTTCTTCAAAAAATATACACCAGTGATGAATTTAAATACACAGCTTCAAACTTTAATACATTAAATTATAATACACTAGAGCAACAAAATTTAATCATTTTAAATGAGTTAAAGGATATCCCAAATTCATTGACGACTGCTCTAAAAGCCTTTACAGATAATGGTGGTAAACTTTTAGTCATTCCGTCAAACGCTATCAGAGTAAACAATTACAATCAGCTATTTAACGGTTATGGATTGTCGAGTTTTGGAGGATTAAATTCCGTAGAAAAGAAAATTACAACGATAAATTATTCGCATCCGCTTTTAACTAATGTATTCGATAAACAGGTTTCTAATTTTCAATATCCCAAAGTAAATGGGTTTTATATAAATGCTACAAGTTCTGTATCTTCCATTTTAAGTTTTGAAGATGGCAGTTCTTTTCTTGCTCAAAGTGGTAATGCCTATCGGTTTTCCGCAGCTATTGAAACACAGAACTCTAATTTCAAGAATTCTCCTTTAATAGTTCCCATACTTTATAATATTGGTAAGCAGAGTTTAAAAACAGGTGATTTATTCTATACGATTGGTAAAGAAAACATGATTGATATAGCAACACAGCTCCAACAAGACGATATTCTAACTTTAGTTAATGGAGAAAATTCTGTGATCCCATTACAGCAAACTTATGACAACAAAGTAGAATTGATTACAAATACGTATCCTGACATTGCAGGCATTGTTTCAGTTAAAAATAAGGACGCTTTTCTTAAAAATTTAAGTTTCAATTTTGATCGCAAAGAAAGTAATCTTAACTATTTTGACACTCAAAATTTCGCGAATACGAGTTTGGATAATTCAGTAGCATCGGCGATAAGCGAGATTAAAAGTGTGACGAATGTTAACGAACTATGGAAATGGTTTGTTATTTTTGCAGTGATTTTCTTAATCATTGAAATGCTCATATTAAAATACCTAAAATGAACGTACTTGTAAAATCTGCCACTATAGTTGACCCTAAAAGCGATTTTCACAATCAAACCGTTGATATTCTAATTGAAAAGGGATTAATTTCTCAAATTTCAAAACGCATACAAAACCCCAAAAACTATAAAGAAATCAATTTAGACAACCTTCATGTATCACAAGGTTGGTTTGATAGTTCGGTTAGTTTTGGAGAACCTGGTTTTGAAGAACGTGAAACTATAGAAAACGGACTCAAAACTGCAGCATACTCTGGTTTTACTTTGGTTGCTGTAAATTCAAATACGAATCCTGTCATTGACAGTTATGCAGATATTTCTTTTCTGAAATCTAAATCAGCTAATCATGCTGTCCAATTATTACCAATTGGTGCTTTAACTAAACATAGTGAAGGTACTGAATTAGCAGAATTATTTGATATGACCTCTGCAGGAGCTGTCGCTTTTTATGATTACCAACAGCCAATCGACAATCCAAACTTGATGAAGCTCGCTTTACAATATGCCAGCAACTTTGGTGGTCTAGTTTGCTCATTTCCGCAGGAATCAAAAATTACGGGATTAGGGGTCATGAATGAAAATGTGACGAGTACATCTTTAGGACTAAAAGGAAATCCCGCATTAGCCGAAGAATTACAAATTGCCAGAGATTTATTTATTTTAGAATACACCGAAGGTAAATTACACATCCCAACAATATCTACTGCAAAATCTGTTGAACTAATTAGGGCTGCAAAGCACAAAAAATTAGACGTGACTTGTAGCGTCGCTATTCACAATTTAATATTCACTGATGAGCACCTAATCGAATTTGACACGCGGTTTAAAGTATTACCTCCTTTGAGAACTCAAACTGATATTCATGCGTTGATTGATGGACTCAAAGACGGAACTATTGATATGGCCACAAGTGATCATAATCCCTTAGATATCGAGCATAAAAAAATTGAGTTTGATTATGCAAAATATGGCACTATTGGTTTAGAAAGTGCTTTTGGAGCTTTAAATTCAATATTCACTGTAAAGAAAACTGTTGAATTATTAACAAAAGGAAAAGAGCGTTTTAAAGTTGAAAGCACTCCTATTTCTGTTGGAAACGAAGCTAACCTTGCCTTATTTGATCCCAATACAACAACTACATTTTCTTCGGAAAACATCATATCCACCTCAAAAAATTCTATGTTTTTAGATCAAGAACTTAAAGGCACTGTCCATGGAATTATCTCAAATAATCAATTGATTTTAAAATAATAACATGGAAAACAAGTCAAAAGACTACAGTGACATCTTAGCAATTGTCGCGTATATAACACTCATCGGTACTCTAATTGCATTCTTTATGAACCGCGAAAAAAGAAGTCCGTTAGTTAATTTTCACGTACGTCAAGCCCTAGGTTTATGGCTACTTCAAATGCTGTTGGGTTACTTTATAGGAGCCTTTGATAGTTTGATGATTTCCACATCGTTTTGGATTTTCTTTATCGTTCTTTTTATCTACGGAATATTAGGAGCTGTGGGAAAACAAATGAACGAAGTACCAATTTTAGGACCATACTTTCAAAAACTTTTTTCATCTATCGGAAATTAATTTATGAGTTTACAATTACACCACATTACAAGACCGTCATCTCTAAAAGAAAACGCACCATTACTAATCCTATGCCATGGTTATGGAAGCGATGAAAACGATTTATTCTCATTTGCACAAGAATTGCCAGAAGAGTTGTTCATCATTTCTGTTCGTGCGCCATACCCAATGCAACCTTATGGAAATGCTTGGTACGCTATTAATTTTGATGCCAATCAAAACAAATGGAATGATGTTGAGCAAGCTTTAGAATCTAGAGATAAGATTGCAAGTTTTATTGATGAGGCTTGTGAAGAATATCCAGTAAATAAAGATAATGTAACACTTTTAGGATTTAGTCAAGGTACCATTTTAAGTTATGCGGTGGCACTCACCTATCCAGAAAAAGTTAAAAATATCATTGCTTTAAGTGGTTATATTAGTGAAGATATGCTGGCAGATAATTTAAAAGATAAAGACTATTCTCATCTCGATTTTTATTGTTCTCACGGTAGTTCAGATCAAGTTATTCCTGCAGATTGGGCTAGAAAAGCACCTAAATTTCTAGACGAACTAAAAATTAAAAATACTTATTCTGAGTTTCCTGTTGGTCATGGTGTTGCACCTCAAAACTTTTATGGATTGAAGCAATGGTTGGAGACACGGATATAATTTTGTTGTCATTACGAGGAACTAGGAATCTCACATATTAGCCTAAACTATTTTATATATTAAAGAAGAACATCATAATAGATGAACTACCTCCTCAAAAATCAAGAAACTCAACGATTACAATTTAGACGAGTCACTGCTGCTGATTATGATACCTGGCTTCCGTTATTCAAAGAAAAAAATGTCGCCAAATTTCTAGGTATGCCAGATGGTATGTCACAAATAGGGCAATGTGACTATTGGTTCAAAAAAGTTTTTCATAGATACGAGAATAATCTTGGGGGTATGAATGCACTCATAGATAAACACACAGGAGAATTTATTGGACAATCAGGATTATTAATTCAAACCATTGAAGGTGAAGAACGCCTTGAAATTGGGTACTCTATTCTACCTAACTATTGGGGAAAAGGTTACGCTCAAGAAGCAGCACAAAAATGTAGAGATTTTTGTTTTGAGCATGAGTTAGCAGATAATGTCATTTCTATGATGCAGGTAGACAATATAGCCTCAGAAATCGTCGCCATAAAAAATGGGATGGCTCTTGAAAAAATGGTGGACGGATTTAAGGTATTTGGTATTACTAGAGAGGAATGGTTGAAAATCAAAAACGAGTAATTTTAAATTCTGAATTAAATCTTAAGGCTTAAGCCTTATAATTTATAAAGTAGATTGTATTTCTGCTTTCAAAATCATTTCCAATGCTTCAATTGCTATTTTCTTCTCACTATTAAAATCATAATTCATTAATCCAAATCCAAAAATCAGCATTATAATCGGTCCTATTATAATGAATGGATTTAGGTCTTCAATTAAAACAAGGCCTAAAGCAACAAAAAAACCAACCACGGCAGAACCGAGCCAAATAATCATAAAAACAATGACGAATTGATTCATTCTAAATGTTGCCATCAATTTTGATCCATTTTCGTAGCTAATTAATTTCCCTCTTATTTTTGGAATAAATGAATTTCTTCCTCTAATTATTCGTTTTAACTCAAATGTCTCATTTTCCTTGCAATCTTCAAAACTCTATGTTTATTAAAGTAAATAAAATTAAATCTAACTTTCGGCTGAATATTATCATCCAAACCTTTCCCACATTCTTCAACTGTAAGAGATGAAATTATTTCAATACTTTCAGAAGGAATAATTTTCATTTTATACAAATAACCAGAAATTTAAAAAATCAAAAGTCATTACGACAGAACATTAAGGCTGATACAAAATAGACTCAACCACCTTAAATTTCAAATTCTTTTTATCTTCAATATCGTAAGATAAAAGCATTTCTCCCCAATACGTGCCATCTGTAAAACTAGCGATAATCCATTTATGATTAAGCATTCTAATTTGGTCAATAAGCATTTTGTTCTCGGTCATTGAGGCATAAGGAACAAGGGGATGATCTTCAGTATCATAAACATTAAGATTCATGAGTTCATCTTTTATAAAAGGTACAAATTCTGAAATGCGGTACCCTTCATTTTCCCAATACGTCATGGCTTCATCATTGGTATCAAACTTAAATGAATATAGATCTGTAGCTTTATTATCTTCCATTCCTCGAATAGAATCTTTTAACTGCTCAGTCTTTGCCATATACTTGGTGAGTTTCTGATCATAGTTTTCTATAATATTTTTTGCGTTGACGAATTGAAAAATCACGAGTAATAACGTGAATATAAACAGGTACATAAAAAGTCTTTGCTTCATCGTTGTAAATTGTTATTTTTTTTGCGATAAAATGGTGTTCGCTATTAATAATTTTAGTCGGTAATACTACTTTTAAAACGCTCGGTTCAATTTCTATAATTCTATTTGTAAGTTATCATAGGCTAAAAAAACGTTTTCTGGTAAAGATTGTTGTACAACATCGTGAAAGCCTAAATAATGGCTAATATGTGTTAAATAAGCGGTCTCTGGTTTTACTTTATCAATAAAATCAAGCGCTTCTTCTAAATTAAAATGTGACATATGCTCTTTTTCTCGCAATGCATTAACAACAAGCACTTTTACTCCTTTTAATTTATCAACTTCTTCGTCTGCAATCGTTTTCATATCTGTGAGATATGCAAAATCACCAAAACGAAACCCGAAAACTTGTAGTTTGTAGTGGTAGCCATTAATAGGCATGACTGGCAAATTTCCGAGGAGAAAAGACTCATTTTTTATTTCATGCTGGATCACACTAGGAACACCAGGATACTTGTCTTTTGTGGTAAAAATATAATTAAATCGTTTAGATAATTCACTCAAAACACGTTCATGAGCATAAAAAGGAATGTCACCTTGGCGAAAATAAAACGGACGAATATCATCCAGACCAGCAGTATGATCTGCATGTTCATGGGTAAAAATAATCCCATCAATCTTAGAACAATTAGTTTTAAGCATCTGTTGTCTAAAATCTGGTCCACAATCAATCACATAGGTAAAATCGTCCCACTCTATCAAAACAGATACACGTAATCGCTTGTCTTTTGGATTAGTACTCAAACAAACAGGATGATCGCTCCCAATAACGGGAATCCCTTGTGACGTGCCTGTACCTAAAAACGTAACTTTCAATATTTCGTTTGTTAAAAATTTTATTACTGCAAAAATAAAACTAATTTATTTAGTTTGACCTGCTAATTTAATACCTTTGTGTAGTTAGAAGAACCCAATACCATAAAATGGAAATAACCTTAAAAGGAGATAAAGATTTCGTTGAGATTCCGTCGTTAAGAACGAAATGTTTACGTATTAATCTAAACGAAAATATTTACGGAACCTTCGCAGAAATTGGTGCAGGGCAAGAAACTGTACGTCAGTTCTTTAGAGCTGGAGGTGGATCGGGTACTATCGCTAAAGCGATGTCTGCTTATGACAAAGCATTTAGTGATGCCATTTATGGTATTGAAGATGACAAAAGATATGTGACCGAGGCACGACTAAGAAAAATGTTAGACCACGAGGTTAATCTGGTTGAAGAACGTATTTTGAGAGAAGCGCATCCCCATAAAATGTTTTTCGCATATGCCAACACAGTAGCTACTATTGATTTTGCAAAAAAGTACAAAGGTCATGGTTGGGTAGGTATTAAATACCAAGTAGATCCAGATCAAGGTTATAATGAAATTGTATTACACCTTAGATTTAAAGAAACAGATGCTAGATTACAACAAGAAACTCTGGGTATTTTAGGTACAAATTTAATTTATGGTGCTTACTATAAGTATAATGAACCTAAAAAACTTTTACGTTATTTATACGACCACTTAGATAAAGATCAAGTAGAGATTGATACCATAAATTTTTCTGGGCCTGTTTTTGACGAGGTGGATAATCGTCTAATGAGTTTACAGTTAGTTAAAAACGGTATGACAGATGCGGTCATGTTTGCTCCAGATGGTAATAACGTTTTACCAGCAAGAGTACTTTATAAAAAGAATATTTTAACCTTACGCGGTAGTTTTAGACCCGTAACCAAGGTTAATATGGACATGTATAAGAAATCTTATGAAATGTTCATTAAAGAGAACAAAGTCGATTTAGAAAAAACGCAAGTTATTTTTGAAATTACACTTTCAAATCTTCGTGCTGAAGGTGAAATTGATGAGCAAGATTTTATGGATCGTGCGAAATTATTATGTTCTTTAGGGCAAACTGTATTAATTTCAAACTTTCAAGAGTACTATAAACTGGTTGAATACTTCTCTCAATATACTAGAGCTCGTATGGGTTTAGCGATGGGAGTTAATAATTTAGTCGATATTTTTGATGAGAAGTATTACCGTCACTTAAGTGGAGGAATCTTAGAATCTTTTGGGAAATTATTCTACAAAGATTTAAGAGTGTACTTATATCCAATGAAAAATGAAGATGGTACGCTAACTACTAGTGAAAACTTAAAAGTACATCCTCGTATGAAAGAACTTTACAAGTTCTTTAAGTATAACGGTAAAGTTGTAGATATTGCAGATTATGATAAATCGACATTATCTATATTCTCAAGAACCGTATTAAAGATGATTGCTAAAGGTGATGATGGATGGGAAAACATGCTCCCAGAAGGGGTATCAGATCTTATCAAAGAGAAGAGTCTATTTGGTTGTGAAACAGAAGAAATACATTTGGGAGAATAATCCTCAACTATTGATATAAAAAAAACCGCATGATAGTCATGCGGTTTTTTCATTTTATAACGTATTGTGTTTGTCTTTATTCGGAAATACTAAAACTTAAATAGTAGTTCTATTTACAAACAATAATGCCTAGTCAACCAAAATCTGGGCAGTATGATCTTTTGTTTTGACCTTAGAGATAACGTCTTTAATCAGGCCTTTTTCATCAATTACAAAAGTCGTTCTATGAATCCCATCATATTCTTTTCCCATAAATTTCTTTGGACCCCAAACTCCAAAAGCTTCAATAACAGACTTGTCTTCATCTGCTAAAAGCGGATATTGAAAACCATATTTAGTTTTAAAATTAGATTGACGCTTTGCGCTATCTGCACTAACTCCTAAAATCTCATAACCTTGTGCTTGGAAACGTTCAAAATTATCATTTAAGTTACAAGCTTCTGTTGTACAACCTGGCGTACTTGCTTTTGGATAAAAGAAAACAACCAGTTTTTTTCCTTTATAATCTCCTAAAGTAATTATATTTCCTTGTTCATCTAAAGATGAAAAATTAGGAGCTTCATCTCCTGCTTTTAATTGTGTCATATTTGTTAACTTTGGTTTTAGTAAAAATACGACTTATGACTAAACAAGAAAAGGTAGATTTTGTTATTAATACGTTAAAAGAATTGTATCCAACGATTCCCATACCTTTAGATCATAAAGACCCTTATACCTTATTAATTGCAGTATTACTCTCTGCACAAAGCACAGATGTACGCGTTAATAAAATCACACCGCTCCTATTTTCAAAAGCAGATAACCCTTATGATATGATAAAATTATCTGTCGAAGAAATTCGGGAGATTATCAAACCAGTAGGATTATCACCAATGAAAAGCAAGGGTATTTATGGCTTGTCACATATCTTGATTGATAAGCATGATGGCAAAGTTCCACAGAATTATGAAGATCTAGAAGAGTTACCAGCAGTTGGTCATAAAACTGCTGCAGTTGTTTTAGCGCAATCCTTCGGGATTCCTACCTTTCCTGTAGATACGCATATTCATAGATTAATGTACCGTTGGAATTTGACAAATGGTAAAAACGTAGTCCAAACTGAAAAAGATGCAAAACGCTTATTTCCAGAAGAAGTTTGGAATGATCTTCATCTTCAAATTATTTGGTATGGACGAGAATATTCTCCTGCTAGAGCGTGGAATTTAGAAAAAGATTTGATTACAAAAACGATAGGTCGAGCTTCGGTTTTGAAAGATTATTATGCTAAGAAGAAATAAAACATTCGTAGTCTATAGTTCCACAGGGAAAAGGTATTTGTAAAAATACCTTTATACATTTCACGGGGTCCTATTAGGTACAAAACAAAATATGAATAAAATTTTCTGCTTCCGTAGGAATAAAAAAAAAGTCCCGCGACTAACAACCCGGGACTTTTTAAAAACTAGTTTTGAAGTGCTTCAAACTTCAAATTATTGCAATGTATAACACTTAAAGCTTTGCTGTAACTCAAAAGAAAATCTACTGTCTCTTCTTTTGGGTTTTGATTGTTTTGTTTTTGAGGACATTCTGAGTAAAGTTTTGCCATTTTACGTTTTTTAGTTTATCATATTCCTATTAACGCAATAAAACTTACTTTATTATATCAATTTGTTAAAACTATGTTATTTTGATCAATAACTTTTCTCAAATTAATGAGTGCATAACGCATTCTTCCCAGTGCTGTATTGATGCTTACACCTGTACGTTCCGAAATTTCTTTGAAACTCATATCCTTGTACATGCGCATTACCAAAACCTCTTTTTGATCTACTGGCAATTCTTGAATAAGACGCCTTAAGTCGCATTCTACCTGATCTTTGATCAATCGCTTTTCAGCATTTAGAGATGGGTCACCTAAAACAGAAAAAATATTAAAATCTCCAGAATTATCAAATTTTGGCATTCTATTATTTCTACGGAAATGGTCTATCACCAAATTATGAGAAATGCGCATCACCCAAGGGAGAAATTTACCTTCCTCGTTATACTTGCCTAGTTTTAAATTCTTAATTACCTTAATAAAAGCATCCTGAAAAATATCTTCAGTGATGTCTCTATCAAAGACCTTTGAATAAATAAAACTGTAAATTCTTTGTTTGTGTCTATGGATAAGTACTGAAAGAGCGCTTTCGTCTCCATTCATGTAGTTCTTAACTAAAACAGCGTCTGTGATAAGTTCGTGTCTCATAATCATTACTTTAATGGCAAAGAAGTTAATTCTAAGCTTGGGGTTAAATCTTTTAAAGTAATCTTATGGTATACGCCGTTTTTTAATTATTTATATCTTCAAATATAACAACAATCATTCCTTAATTCCAAAAAAAAAGACTAAACTTTTACATTTTAATGCATAATAATCCATTTTTTAAGCATCTATAAAAGACTTATCTTTGCACTTTCTTATTCGCAAAAACACCTATGAGCACTAATATTCTAGACCTTAACCCAAAAGAAAATATCATCATAAAAGGTGCTAAATTACACAACTTAAAAAACATTGATGTCGTTATACCAAGAAATAAATTAGTGGTTATCACTGGTTTGTCGGGTTCTGGAAAGTCTAGTTTAGCGTTTGATACCTTGTATGCAGAGGGCCAACGTCGTTATGTAGAAAGCTTATCTAGTTATGCGCGTCAATTTTTAGGACGACTCAACAAACCAAAAGTTGATGTTATTAAAGGTATTGCTCCTGCAATCGCCATAGAGCAAAAAGTGAATAGTACTAATCCACGTTCTACAGTTGGTACAACAACAGAGATTTATGATTATCTAAAATTACTATTCGCTAGAATTGGCAAAACTTACTCACCTATTTCTGGAGAATTAGTAAAAAAGCACCGCACGAAAGATGTTTTGAATTTAGTAAAATCATTTGATGACCGCGAAAAACTATTACTCCTCTCTCCTATTAATCTAGAAGAAGGACGCACAATACAAGATAAACTCAACGTTTTAAAACAGCAAGGTTACGCGCGAGTTCAGCATAAAAATGAAGTGCTGAGAATTGATGATGCAGTAGAAAAGGGCTTAAAGAAAAACATCTTTCTAGTCGTTGATCGTATTATCGTAAAACATGAGGAAGACTTTTATAACCGATTAGCAGATGCTATTGAAACTGCATTTTTTGAAGGCAAAGGAACGTCTATAATAGAATCATTGTCAAACAATAAACGTACCGAATTCAATAATAAATTTGAATTAGACGGAATGCAATTTCTAGAACCAAATCCACATCTATTTAGTTTTAATAATCCTTATGGCGCTTGTCCCAAATGTGAAGGTTATGGAGATGTTATTGGAATTGACGATGACTTGGTGATTCCAAATACAGGATTATCTGTTTATGAAAATGCTATATTCCCCTGGCGCGGAGACAGTATGGGTTATTATCGTGACCAATTAGTAAACAACTCTCACAAGTTTGATTTTCCAATCCATAAACCATTTTTTGAATTATCGAAAGCACAAAAGCAACTCGTTTGGGAGGGTAATCAATATTTTGAAGGGCTTAATTCGTTTTTTGCAGAGTTAGAGTCTAAGGCTTATAAAATTCAAAATCGTGTTATGCTATCACGCTATCGCGGAAAAACAAAATGTACCGTTTGTAAGGGCAAACGTTTACGCGATGAAGCAAACTATGTTAAGGTTGCCGATGTAACTATTACAGACTTAGTAGAAATGCCTTTAGATGAACTCGCAGTGTTCTTCAAGCAATTAGTACTTGATGAACATGATACAACTATTGCTAAACGCTTATTGACAGAAATCAATAATAGACTAGCGTTCTTAAGTAATGTTGGTTTGGATTATTTAACACTCAACAGAAAATCAAACACGCTTTCTGGTGGGGAAAGTCAGCGTATTAATCTAGCGACATCCCTGGGAAGTAGTTTAGTAGGTTCTAGGTATATCCTTGATGAGCCTAGTATTGGTCTTCATCCAAAAGACACAGAGAAATTAATAAAAGTACTCATTGCACTTCGGGATTTAGGCAATACCGTTATCGTCGTAGAACATGACGAAGACATTATGAAAGCTGCAGATGAAATCATAGATATTGGTCCAGAAGCAGGAACTCTTGGTGGAGAAGTTGTAGCCACAGGAACATTTAAGGACATTCTAAAATCTAATTCGTTAACTGCTCAATATCTCAATGGAAAGCTAAAAATTGAACTTCCGAAGAAAAGAAGAACCAGCAAATATCAAGTTGAAGTTATAGGAGCTAGAGAAAACAATCTTCAAAATATTGACGTGACGTTTCCTTTAGAAATGCTTACTGTGATTACAGGTGTTTCAGGTAGTGGAAAAAGTACACTAATCAAGAAAATTCTTTTTCCAGCCATTCAAAAACAATTAACTGGTTTTGGAGACAAACCTGGCCAATTCACAGAACTTAAAGGAAATTTTAAAAACATAAAACACATAGAATTCGTTGATCAAAATCCAATTGGTCGTTCGTCGCGTTCTAACCCTGTGACTTATATAAAGGCCTATGATGATATTAGAGCCTTATTTGCAAAACAAAAATTAAGTACCATTAGAAACTACCAAGCCAAACACTTTAGTTTTAATGTTGATGGTGGACGATGTGAAACCTGTAAAGGCGATGGGGAAGTCACCATTGAAATGCAGTTCATGGCAGATGTGCATTTGACTTGTGAAGCTTGTAATGGAAAGCGTTTCAAAAAAGATGTTCTAGAAGTGGCCTTTGAAGGTAAAAATATTGATGCTGTTTTGTCGATGACCATAGATGATGCCATTGCCTTTTTTGACATACATAATGTCACAAAAATCAAGAATAAATTGCAACCGCTTCAGGATGTAGGCTTAGGTTACGTCGCTCTAGGACAAAGTTCTTCTACCCTATCTGGTGGTGAAGCACAACGTATTAAATTGGCTTCTTTCCTCGGAAAAGGATCTAAAAGTGATAATGCACTATTTATTTTTGATGAGCCAACTACTGGACTTCACTTTCATGATATAAAGAAGTTACTAAAATCATTTCAAGCACTAATTGAAAAAGGCCATTCTATAATTGTTATTGAGCATAATCTTGAGTTAATAAAATGTGCAGATTATATTATTGATTTAGGTCCTGAAGGCGGAATTCGTGGCGGTCAACTCATGGCACAAGGTACCCCTGAAGAGATTATGACAAACAAAAAATCTATTACAGGTGCGTTTCTGAAAGATAAACTTTAATATTAAGAGGTTAAAAATGAAAACGCGAACATCAATCCTGTAGCTGTTGGTATCACAAAAAGTATAAATACGAAAGTAATTACGCCACTCTTAAACCAGGTTAAAAACCAGTGTTGACCGTAAAATCGTTTTAACGCAATAAAGAAATAAATATAAGTAGATAATACAATAAGTACATCTATCCCATCTGGGATGTCATATATAAATCTGTTGACAACAAGTAAAATGCTAAATGCCGTAAATAGAAATGAAAAATAGTAAAAGCTAAAAACCAAATGATGCGCATATTTCCCTTTATTGAAATAAAATATCTTTAGGATAAACGCAAATAAAGGTAATAGGAAAAACATCGAAATTGGAATACTATCAAAAAAAGCCTGTATGACTGAACCTGCACCTTTCCCTTCTACTAAATTTAGCATTCTCGAAAAGAAACGTCGCTCTATAAAACCTGCATCCTCAGACATGCCCATTTCTGTATAGATAACCTCTTTATCTGCTCCAGCAGCAACTAAAGAATCAACCTTTTCTTTATCAAAATCCCATGAACTGCTTATATTTCTTGAATTTGATCCTTCAGCCTTTATAAGTGAATCTGCTAGTTTTAAATCTTTATCTTTAAGTCCCAGAATTTTCTGATTAGCCTTTAAAGGCTTCATCAATTCTTCCATTTTAACTGAATCTAATACTTTTATGCTTTTCTCACCTAAATATAAAGAATCAGATATCGATTTTAGAACATCTGATTTTACAACCTTTTCATTTAATTTATCGGCTTTTTGAACAAACTCTCTAGTACTAAAAGAAACAATAAAAAAGAATACTACCGAAATAAATAAATACATCTGTGCTGGATGTAAATACAACAAACGTTTACCTTCTAGAAACCTCTTTGCGAGATAACCTGGTTTCAATAATAGCGGAAAAAAGCTTTTCAAGAAACGAGCATCAAAGGAGAAATAATTACTTATCGTATTGTAAAACAATACACCGATTGTAAGTTCCTCATTTATTTTTTGTCCGCAATTAGGACAAAATTCGTATCGCTCTTGTAATGTGGATTCACAATTTTGACATTGTGA
>JAWUWM010000100.1:0-14249 GCA_034111845.1 Psychroserpens sp.
AGATAAAATCACCAAAGGTAGAACCTCTATCGTTATTGCACATCGTTTAGCAACTATCCAACAGGCAGATCAAATTATCGTCATGGATGCTGGTAAAATTGTTGAGAAAGGGACTCATGAAGAACTTCTAAAATTTGAAAATGGGTATTATCGTAATTTATATGAGGTGCAGTTTTTGAAGGTGGAGGCGAGCTAGATTATTTTTTTGGTATAAAATCTTGAAGTTCAATATAACCAGTTCCTAGCATTACTAAAACTATAACAATTGCAGTTCCAATATAAAGTGTAAACCCAATTACCAAAAACATTAAAGTTTTAAGTATTAACTGTGCTATACTTAATTTGAATAGTCTTATATAAATATAGCAATGGTAAATACATAGAAATAGAACCATCACAAACCCAAAATACATGTAGTTCTTTGGAACAAGTAGTAAAGTCAATTGTCCAAAAATAACAGATAATATTGAGTAGATAGACATACTATATAGGTATAGTATAATATGCTCGGTGTAATTATATTTTTTGTTAAAAAACACAATTAAACTTATTAAAGCAGCAATCGGTATTAATAGAGAAAAGAATAGGGAGGCATACTCTAACGATATGTCTGATGTAAGTGCTGTAAACTTTTGAGTGAGCTCATTATTTGCAGATTCTATGTCTTTCGCAAACTCAGCAGCATCAACATATTTCTTGTAAAATTTTTGTATTAAAAATACGTTTAGACCGTTTATGGTTAAAATAATCCCAAAGAAACTTACCGGATTAACATAACGTTTTCTTACGCCTGATACATAGTTTTCGATGACCTCTTCAGGTTTTTTAAACAAATCTATAAACGTCCTTAGTAATTTATTGTCATAATTAAAGAACGTCTCGGTAAAATGCTGAAATAGATTTTTGAAGGTGAGACGATTTCTTATGACTTTACCTCCACAGAGATTACAGAAATCGCTGTTTTCTGGTAATTGATTATTACAATTTCTACAATCCATTTATATTAAGTCTTTATAGAGAAGCGCAGTAAGTCCTTGGATGTTTTCAAACATGACAAACTCTCCATTTTTTAGGTAAGATATTTGTCCGGTTTCTTCGCTAACGACTATGGCAACAGCATCTGTTTTTTCTGTAATTCCAACAGCAGCACGATGACGTAAGCCAAAACGTTCTGGGATATTCTGTTCATTACTAACTGGTAAAATAACACGAGTAGCTTTTACTACATTATTTTCGATGATGACTGCGCCATCATGTAACGGACTATTCTTAAAAAATATACTCTCTAGAATTGGTTGCGTGACTTTAATATTCATTTCATCACCTGTATTGGTTAAAAAATCAAGATTATTATTGCGTTCTAAAACGATGAGTGCTCCAGTTTTAGATTGTGCCATTTTCTCGCAAGCGTTGACGAGTGCATTGATATCGGTTTCTGTTTCTACTTCGGTTTTTAAGAATTTCATTTTCTTGAAAAACTTACCACTACCACTTAAATTGGTGGAACCTACCATGAGGAGAAATTTTCGTATTTCGGGCTGGAAGACCACAATAAGTGCAATAATCCCAACCTTAATAAAACCATCAAAAATACGATGGAGCATAAACATATCTAGAATTTCAGTAACTCTCCAAACAAGATAAATGATAATAATACCAATAAAAATATTGACAGCAACGGTTCCTTTTACTAATTTATAGATATAGTAGAGTAGAATAGCGACGAGAAAAACGTCGATAAAGTCTATAATCCCAAAATCCCAAAATTTGAATTTATCCAAGTTGAAAGGTGTTTAGCGTAAATGTAATAATTATTGGTTAATAAATGAATTCTCTATTATCGATTATAATATCTTCAATTTTTAAATTTTTTATTGAGGATTTAAAATTTATATAATTTTGGAAACTCATATTTTTATCAAAAAACAAGTTTAATGAGGATCCAAGGACTACAATTGGAAATTCCCGTGGTGGAATTTTATTGATATATTGTAAAATTGTTACATACTCATCTTCATATCTAATAAGTCCATTTTTATCAATAATAACAGATAATGCTATATACACATGTTCAAAACTAAGTTTAAAAGACTCTCCTGAAGTCTCTAGCATTGCGAGGTCAATTGAGTCGTTATCTAATTCAACTTTTTCATAATAAATATCAGTAAACTCCAAAAATCCCAAATTTTTTATACTCGTATCATTACAAGTAAAATAATTCTTAGCGTCTTCATTTTTGTGCAGCTCAGCATTTCGCTTTTTCTCTTGCAAGAATTTAATTTTTGGTATTACTTGTCCTAATGTCAATCGTTTGTCAACATTAATTAACCAGTTTGTTGTGATAATGAGGTTTTTTCGATTGAGTTCAATGCTATCTTCTTTGGTTTCATCATAAAATAAATAGGCATGGGAGACGTCACGGATTTCGGTAACATCTGCGTTTTGAATTTCCGGTAGTTGTAAAATACGCTCATTTCCGCAGGAAAAACAAACGATAGAGACTAGGAGTAGATAAATAGGTCTCATTACTGTAATTGTTGCGTTAGTGTAATGCATTCCATGGCTTCTTTAACATCGTGAACTCTCAAAATATTAGCACCTTTTTGTAAAGCAATAGTGTTGAGAACAGAGGTTCCGTTAAGCGCGTCTTCCAAAGAAACATTCAAGGTTTTATAAATCATAGACTTTCTGGATAGGCCAGCGAGAATAGGTAAGTCGGTCGTTTTTAAGAGCTCAAATTTATTGAGTAACTCGTAATTCTGTTCAAGTGTTTTTGCAAACCCAAAACCAGGATCAATAATCAAATCAACGATACCTAATGCTCTCGCTTTTGCAATACGTTCAGAAAAGTAAAAGAGCATCTCTTTTATTAAATCGTCATAATTAGTAAGGCTTTTCATCGTTTTAGGATTACCTCTCATATGCATCATAATGTAAGGCACTTTTAAATTGGCAACCATTTTAAGCATATCTTCATCTAAATGTCCTGCCGAAATATCATTAACCATACATGCTCCAGCTTCAATTGCCTGCTCGGCAACTTGACTTCTAAAGGTATCTACGGAAATGAGCGTATCTGGAAACTCCTTAATAATCAATTTAATAATTGGTATGACACGTTTTAATTCTTCATCAACAGAAACATCATCTGCATCAGGTCTTGAGCTATAACCACCAACATCAATAAAGGTAGCGCCTTGTTTTGCGATGGTTTTTACTTGATCCATAATAGCGCTTGTGTCTTCATAGTTGCCACCATCATAGAAAGAATCTGGTGTCACATTTAGAATTCCCATTATTTTGGGAGTTGATAAATCTATGAGATTACCTTTGCAATTTATGGTCATAAATGGATTTGTGTTTTAATTTTATAGGTTCTCATACGTACGTTGTTCATAAAAAACTTGAATTTGGAACGTTGCACTTTGAACTCTGAACTATTTAAGCGAAATTTACGGAAATTTAAATGTTTTAAATGCAAGATACTTCAAAACAATATGATGGTGTTATTTCAACATGCAGAAGTCTTTTCATGAATAAAATGAAAGACTATGGAAGTGCTTGGAGGATTTTAAGATTACCATCCTTAACCGATCAAATTTTTATCAAAGCACAACGCATTAGAGGCTTGCAGCAAAACAATGAGCGTAAAGTTGATGAAGGCGAAGTAAGCGAGTTTATTGGTATAATCAATTATTGTACGATGGCCTTGATTCAATTAGAAAAAGGCGTGGTAGAACAACCAGATTTATCTTTGGAAGACGCGATTACTTTGTATGACGATAAAATTGCAAATACAAAGCAACTTATGATGGATAAAAATCATGATTATGGCGAGGCTTGGAGAGATATGCGTGTGAGTAGTTTAACCGATTTGATTTTACAAAAATTATTGCGTGTTAAGCAAATTGAAGACAATGCAGGAAAAACAATAGTAAGTGAAGGGATTGATGCCAACTATCAGGATATGATTAATTATTCGGTATTTGCATTGATTCATTTAGAGAGTAAAGGGTAGTTTATTAAAATCATCACATTATATATGAAAATATTTATCACCATTTCTAGACTTATTGTAGGAAGTCTTTTTATCGTTTCAGGTTTAATTAAATGTAATGATACTGTAGGTTTTTCCTATAAACTGAATGACTATTTTGCTCAAGATGTTTTAAATCTAGAGTTCTTAATCCCGTATTCATTATTATTAGCAGTTTGTATTTGTGTTGTAGAAATAGTGCTTGGTGTTGCGGTTCTTTTCGGATTAAAAACCAAACTATCTACGACATTAATTCTTTTGATGATGTTGTTCTTTACATGGCTCACATGGTATACGTCAAGTTGTTTAGTGGCTATGGAAACAGCAGGTAAGTTAGGAGAGGAGTTTACTAAAAATTGTGTAACAGATTGTGGTTGCTTTGGTGACGCGCTAAAATTAGAGCCCAAAGAGTCCTTTTATAAAGATCTCTTTTTATTGATTTTTACAATTCCGTTGTTCTTTTTCGCAATGAAAGGTAAGATTCAAAAAAACACGAAGACCGAAGATTGGTTTTATATGATTGTGTCTTTAATTCTGATTTTTGGATTTGGAGTTTTAGTTATAGGATGGTGGTTTACCTTAGTGTTCTCAATGGTATTATTTGCAATTGTTTTTCTCATCAAGAATAACACTAAGGGCGACTGGCTAACCTTGCTAGCAGCTTATATGATTTCATTAGGTTTTACATACTATTGCTTAGAGAACTTACCGCTAAAAGATTTTAGAGCTTATAAAATAGGTGATAACTTCCAGGAAAATATGAAGTTACCGGCCGATGCTCAAAAAGCAATAACCGATTACATTTGGACTTATAAGTTAGATGGTAAAGAACAAACACTAACAGATCGAGGTCGCGGACCAGAAAAATATGACGAAATAGTAGGTGTAGAGACGATTGTTATCGAAGAAGGAGATGTGCCTAAAATACAAGATTTCACAATTGAGTCTGAAGATGAAGATTTGACAGTGCAATTTTTGGAACTTGATAAACTCGTGATGATTGTAGCTTACAGTTTAGAAAAAGCAGATCCTAACGGAATGCAAGCCCTTAAAATGATGGCAGATGATGCTCAGAAAAAAGGCTATACGGTTATTGGAATTACTGCCTCTGGCGAAAAAAAGAAAATAGAAGTACGAGATGTGTATCATTTAGATTTTGATTTTTATCTATGTGATGAAAAAGTATTGAAAACTATTGTAAGATCAAATCCTGGCGTTCTTATTTTAGAAAAAGGAACAGTGACACAAAAAGTACATTGGAATGACATTGACGATTTGGAGTTTTAGTTCGCAGTCGCAGATTTGATTTTGCACAAAAAAGTATAGTTAGAAATTATACAAGAGTAATTGCATGTTTGCTGCCCGCCTCGGGAAGGGTTATTGGAGGATAAATAATAGGAATCACAACACGCCTTGGGCCTTTTGTGACTCTGCGATAAAAATAAGAGTAATCTCATAGGAGTAAAACAACTCAACAAATTAATTATAAAAGCCTGATAAGATACATCCTAAATAAAACGCTTTACGCCTTGCTAACCCTTCTGGGAGTGGTAACCGTCATTTTTTATTTATTTAACGTATTGCCAGGGGATCCAGCACAAATGATGCTTGGGCAAAATGAAGATACCGAACAAATAGCAGCAGTAAGAGCAAAATACGGATTTGATAAACCCGTCTCCACTCAGTATTTGTATTACTTAAATGATTTGTCTCTAATCTCATTTCATTCTACAAATCAAGATGACTACACCTATTTAACAGATGGTAAATATTCAGCATCAAAACTGTTTACTGTAGGTAATTCGATAACCGTTATAAAGTTTCCATATTTAAGAGAATCATTCACTAAACAAGGAAAAAAAGTATCACAAGTTATAGGAGAAACATTACCAAACACAGCAGTTTTAGCAGTGTCAGCAATTGTTATTGCTATTATTCTCGGTATTGTCTTCGGAATATTATCAGCGCTCTATAAAGACACTTGGATAGATAAAACTATTCAAATCTTTAGTACTTTAGGCATGAGTGTGCCTTCGTTTTTTAGCGCTATATTATTCGCTTGGTTTTTTGGTTTTGTGTTACACGAATACACCAATTTGGAAATGACCGGAAGCTTATACGAACTCGATAATTTTGGAGAAAAAGTAAATATCCAATGGAAAAACCTCATACTTCCAGCCATTGTGTTAGGTATTCGTCCGCTGGCGGTTGTGATTCAGTTGATGCGGAATTCACTTTTGGAAGTGTTCAATCAAGATTACATTAGAACAGCCAGAGCGAAAGGGTTAAGCGAATTTCAGATTATAAGAAAACACGCTATAAAAAACGCATTGAATCCAGTGGTAACTGCAATATCAGGATGGTTTGCATCCATGTTAGCAGGCGCAGTATTTGTAGAATATATTTTTGGTTGGAACGGTCTTGGTAAAGAGATTGTAAACGCATTAAATACATTAGATTTACCCGTAATAATGGGGTCTGTATTAATTATTGCGGTATTGTTTATTATCATTAATATCTTTGTAGATATTATTTATAGTTGGTTGGATCCAAAAGTAAAGCTAGAGTAACCAATTTTTGTAAAGGCAAGGATCTCTATGGTAATTACAATGATCGTACATCAAACATATAAAAATAGTAAATGAAAAAAACAATCCAAATAATACTCATCTGTCTGTGTATCATAAGTTGTGAAGCACAACCTGAACCTAAATCATTTTCTGAAGACGCCTTAAATGCTGTTTTTGTAAACCGAGAAGGAGAAAACGAAACCCTTAAATCAATTCTAGAAACCTATAAAGGGAAAACGGTTTTAATTGATATTTGGGCAAGTTGGTGCAGAGATTGTATTGTAGGAATGCCAGATTTGAAAGCATTACAGAGCCAATATACAGACGTAAGCTATTTGTTTTTATCTATGGATAAAACGCAAGAGAGTTGGAACAATGGTATTAAAAAGTACAATATTATAGGAGAGCATTATTTTATGCCTTCAGGTTGGGATGGCCCTTTTAGCGATTTTGTAGATCTAGATTGGGTACCACGATATATGGTCATTGATAGTGAAAGTAATATCAAATTATTTAGAGCGATAAAAGCTAACGATCCAAAAATTAAAGAACATTTAAAATAAAATTTAAGATTCTTCATAAATATAAAACACAACACACATGAGAAAAAATATTGTAGCAGGAAACTGGAAACTGAATAACGATTTATCGCAAACTGCAGCGTTAATTTCAGACTTAAAAGAGCAAACAAAAACGTCAAATGCAGAAGTGATGATTGCACCATCATTTACAAACCTATGGCACGCTTTTGAAGCAACTAGGCAAGATGACATAGAGGTTGTCGCACAAAATATGCACTTTGCAGAAAATGGAGCTTATACAGGAGAGGTAAACGCTAGTATGTTAAAAAGTATTGGGATACAAACGGTTATTTTAGGTCATAGTGAGCGTCGTGCGTATTATAATGAAACAGACGCATCATTAGCAAAAAAAGTAGATGCAGCTTTAGCAAACAACATGAGAATTATTTTCTGTTTTGGAGAGGAATTAGCAGACCGTAAAGCAGGAAAAGAAGAGTATGTCGTGGGGTCTCAAATCAAGAATGCTTTATTTCATTTAGAAGCTTCAGTATTTAAGAATATCGTTTTAGCTTATGAGCCAGTTTGGGCAATAGGCACAGGGGAAACTGCAAGTCCAGAGCAAGCTCAAGATATGCACAAATTCATAAGACAAACGTTAAATGATAAATACGATAGTCAAGTGGCAGATGATTTGACCATTCTTTATGGTGGAAGTGTAAAACCTGCAAATGCAAAAGAAATTTTTGGAAAACCTGATGTAGATGGCGGACTTATTGGAGGTGCAGCTTTAAAGGCAGAAGATTTTTATGCCATTGTAAACGCATTTTAAAAATTTAATTTGGGCGTTACCAAGACATGCAAAAGAGCATTGTCTTGGTCGCGCTATCCATTATATCTTTTTTGGAAAAACAAAAAAGGATGTCATTTCTATCGCTAACGCACTAATTTTCTAAAATTACTACTAGACCAATGTCAAACATTATTTATTTAGGGTACTATTTTAAAGTACAACCATTGCAACCAGCAGTTGAGATTCTTATTGCGCAGTTAGGTTATGCCGGTTTTGAAAGCTTTGTAGAGACCGAAGAAGGGGTCACAGCATACATTCAAAAAGAAGACTATCATGACAAGATTCTCAATGATATTCAAATCTTAGACTCAGATGAGTTTGACATATCTTTTATTTCCGAAGACATAGAGCAAGTCAATTGGAATCAAGAGTGGGAAAAGAACTTTAATCCTATTATTGTAGATGATAAATGTTCGGTTCGCGCGCCATTTCATGAGAAACCAGATACTGCTTACGATATTATTATAGAGCCCAAAATGAGTTTTGGTACTGGTCATCATGAAACAACACACATGATGATTCAGCATATTTTAAAGAATGATTTTGAAGGAAAATCAGTTTTAGATATGGGTTGTGGTACAGGCGTTTTAGCAATTCTTGCAGAAATGAAAGGAGCAAAACCTTTAGACGCTATAGATTTTGATAATTGGTGTTACCTTAATAGTTTAGAAAATGTTGAAAGAAATCATTGCAAGCATATTTCCGTAGAAGAAGGAGATGCTAGTATATTGCCTGGGCGATATTATGATATTGTAATTGCAAATATTAATAGAAATATTCTTTTAAATGACATGAAAACCTATACTGCTACTTTGAATAGTAAAGGTGTGCTTTTTGTTAGTGGTTTCTATAAAGAAGATATTCCAATTATTGAAGCCGAATGTAATAAACACGGTTTAGTTCATGTTGAGACCTTAGAACGAAATAATTGGGTAGCTCTAAAGTTTAAAAAATAGTAATAATTCAATAAAATTTAGTAAATACGACGAATTACATGAAAGTTTAACAATAAATACTTAGAATGTATTAAAATTACGGAAAAACCGTAATTTTTTTGTTTTGTAAATAGTTAACTTCGCAGTGATAATATTATTTTAATGTAGTCCATTTTTGTTAGTATTTATACAAATACTAGCCAAGAATAATCTACGCCTTTGTTTACGTAAACCACTCAAATAAATCATTAATTTAACACACGTAAAATGAAAAAAATAATAAAATATTGGGCTTTTGCCTTATCTGTATTCGCACTTGTATTCACAGCTTGTGAAAAAGAAAATATTACAGATGATGTCTCAAATTTAGATGAGGACATTACTATCAACATGAACAGATTAGATAATAGATCATTAGTAACTGACACTGATTTATTAGACGCAATTCAAACTTTAGATATTGATGTAGGGGTAGTATCTATTGGAGATTTTCACTTACCAGATGGAACAATAGAAGAACGGATTTATATTGGGAGTGATATTACTTTTACTAGAGATGAACTAGAGGTATTGACAGGTGTTGATTCTGGTTTAAATCGTCAATATAGAACGTTTAATTTAGTAACAGGGAATAATCAAACTATCAATATATTAGGCTACACAGGAGGTAGTCAAGCATTATCTAGTAAAGCGCAAACTGCCTTAATTAGAGCAGTTGCTAATTATAATAATATTGGCAATATGACGTTAGATTTTAATTTGACGTTTGGTACTAATTTCCAAGCAGCAGATATGGTGGTATATGATAACTCTATAAATAATTCAGGAAATGGAGGTGTTGCCGGTTTTCCAAACTCAAATGGTGAACCAAATAAGTTTGTTCAGATTTATGGTATCGAGCAATTTTCAACTAACGTCAATGAGCATGTAATTACGCATGAGGTAGGACATTCAATTGGTTTTCGTCATTCAGACTGGTTTGATCGTTTAAGTTGCCCAGCATCTAGCCAAGGTAATGAAGGAATAGGAGCAGATGGAGCAGTACATGTATCTGGAACTCCAACAGGTAGAGATTTAAGTTCTGTTATGCAAGCTTGTTTTTCTACAAGTGTAAGTGGTAATTTTAATGGCAATGATATTACAGCTTTAAGTTCAATGTATCCAGCGAGCTCAGCGAGTATTTGTGATGGTGTATCTGAATGGCAAAGTGGAATAAGTTACAGTGTTGGTCAACGTGTTACTTATTTTGGTAACCTTTATGAGCGTACAAGTGGTGGGTGGAGTTTGATAGGGCCATGTAGCTAGAGCTATTGTTTTTTTATAGAAAACAGCAAACAATGCTCTAAATATATTAATCTATGAATGGGTTGTTTAATTTTATTTAAGCAACTCATTCATATTTATTGTGTTTTTTGATAATTTCACAACTGGTGCATTAGCGCATTTCATCAATTATGAAATTGATAATTCTTAAGGTTTTAGACATAACCAGAATGGATTAATAGAGCAAGTTGTGGTAGAAACGTAAAAGAAGGCAAAGGTCAAGATGGTGCGATAGCCTTACAAAATAACCCAGAAGCTTTGATGATGTTAGCTTTTTTTAGTACAAGCGAAGATAGAGGATTTGGAGCTGACGATGTTGATGCTCTAGGTGTTAGGTGTTAACATAGATGTTACAATAATGTTAAAAGGTGTCTGTTCTATGAATAGAAGTCTTTTTTTATTGAAGAGTTTTTTTTAATTTTGCAAGAGTAGAAAATAACCAACCTCATTAAATATATTGCTATGCACCAAATAATGAGTACCAAAGAAAAAGTAAAAGAAGAATACCTCGTCGATACATTAGAGCAGCCTCTTAATGAGATTGTATTATATAATGATGACGTCAATACGTTTGATCATGTTATAGATACTTTAGTCTATGCTTGTGATCATACAACAGAGCAGGCCGAGCAATGCTCAATCCTTGTACATTACAAAGGTCAATGCACCGTTAAAACGGGTGAGTATAAAGAGTTAGAACCGCGTTGTTCTATGTTGTTAGAAGCTGGGCTAAGCGCTGAGATTATTTAAATTTTAAGTTTACAGCGTCGACGGACAAATAAAATCTGTAGTTGGTAAATCTGTAGTTTTAATAGCATCAAATCCTCCGGCAACATCCACAAGATTATGAAACCCTCTAGCTTTTAAAATGGAAGCAGCAATAACACTTCTATAACCTCCTGCACAATGAATATGATATGTGTTATCCTTAGAAACTTCATTCATGTGTCCATTTATAAAATCTAAAGCAAAATGTTGAGCATCTTCAAGGTGTGAATTTGTGTATTCTCCATCTTTTCTAACGTCTAGAATATTTAAGTCTCCATCTTTAACTCGATTTGCAAATTCTTTAGCAGAGATAGATTCTAAAGTATCGATATCTTTTCCTGCAGAAATCCAAGCGTCAATGCCCCCTTCTAAGTACCCTAAAGTATTGTCATAACCAACGCGAGATAAACGGGTCACTGCCTCTTGACTTTTGCCTTCAGGAACTACTAAAATGATAGGTTGTTTTATGTCTTTGATAAGTGCACCAACCCAAGGTGCAAAACTACCATTCAATCCAATAAATATTGAATTTGGGATATGACTTTTTATAAAATCACTTTGAGGTCTTACATCAAGAACTAAAGCGTCTTCATGATTAGCCATATCTTCGAAATCTTGCGAAGATAATGCGATGTTTCCTGTTTTTAAAACACTTTCAAAAGTGTCATAACCTGTTTTATTGAGCATAGCATTCTTTGCAAAGTATTGTGGAGGAGGTGCAATACCATCAAGAACTTCTCTAACAAATTCTACTTTGGTCATATCAGCTCGTAAAGCATAATTTGTTTTCTTTTGATCTCCAATGGTTCCAATAGTTTCTTTGCTGAGGTTTTTTCCGCAGGCAGAACCTGATCCATGTGCGGGATACACGACGACATCGTCTGCAAGTGTCATAATTTTATTACGAAGAGAATCAAATAACATAGCCGCAAGATCTTCTTTTGTTAAATCAGATTTTATAGCCAAATCAGGACGACCAACATCACCTAAGAACAAGGTGTCACCAGAAAAAATCGCATGATTTTTTCCATTTTCATCAATCAGTAAATAGGTCGTTGATTCTAAAGTATGACCGGGAGTGTGTAACGTTTTTATAATAATGTTCCCAATCTTAAATTCTTCATTGTTTTTTGCTGAATGAATCTTATAAGTCGTTTCAGCTCCTGGGCCATAAACGATTGTCGCACCAGTTTTTTTTGCTAAATCGATATGTCCTGAAACGAAATCAGCATGAAAATGCGTTTCAAATATATACTTGATTTTAGCATCACTTTTAGTAGCTTTATCTATGTATGATTGTGTTTCACGAAGGGGGTCTATAATGGCAACTTCGCCATTAGATTCTATATAGTAAGCACCTTGTGCTAAACAGCTCGTGTATAATTGTTCTATTTTCATAGTCATATAATATTTAACTCCAACACAGGAGGTATTTATGTTAAGAGCACTTTAAGTGCCAAATATACGAAGTATTCTCTTTTTTTTAATGACAAATGTCAGCTTTGCTAATGTGGTAATTTGTCTTTTATTAATCCGTAAATATAAGTTCCTAAAAGCGCTGAGAGAATTAGAATAATTACAGAAAATGCGCCAGTACCAATAAGAATATACATTGGTCCAGGACAAGCGCCAGACAATGCCCAGCCTAATCCAAAAATAGTTCCTCCAACAATATAGCGTGTAAACCCTTTGTCTTTTTTGGGAACTGTCATGAGACCGCCATTTATATTTTTCATTTTTTTACTAATGAGAAGTAAAATGATTCCGGTGAAGATAGCAGTTCCTATAATACCATACATGTGGAAAGATTCAAATTTGAACATTTCATAAATGCGATACCATGAGACTGCTTCAGATTTTACGAGTACGATTCCGAAGATAATTCCGACGAACAAAAATTTTATATACTTTATCATATTATCCAAAAATTAAAGGGAATAGTAAATGAGTCATAATAAGACCTCCTAGAAAGAAACCAATTACAGCAATAAGTGATGGTAATTGTAAACTACTTAAGCCAGTAATAGCGTGACCAGATGTGCAACCTCCAGCATACCGTGTTCCAAAACCCACAAGTAATCCACCAATAATTAAAATAGCCATGCCTTTAAAGCTAAGAACAGCTTTCCAGCTATAAAGTTCGGGAGGTAGTAATGATTGACCAGCATTTTCAAAACCAAGTGCACTAAGTGTTTTAATAGTCTCTGGGTTTAAATCAATGTTAGTTGGTGACGAGAGATAGAAGTGTGCTATAAAGCCACCAATAATTGCTCCCACGACTACGGTAAGATTCCAGCGTTGTGTTTTCCAATCAAAATCAAAGAGTTTTACTTTATTGCCTGCGCCAACAATGGTGCAGAGTGTCCTAAGATTTGAAGACATACCAAACGTTTTCCCAAAATAAATGAGGGTGAACATGATAATAGCGATGAGTGGACCACACACATACCATGGCCATGGATCAAGAATGAATTGCATAATTTTGATTTGAAATTGGGTACAAAAATAAGTATTTAGAATTTTTGAAATAATAGTTTGGTAATAATTTAATAAATGTAGTATATTTGCACCCACTTAAAAAGGCCTCGTGGCGCAACTGAATAGCGCACTTGATTACGGCTCAAGAGGTTACTGGTTTGAATCCAGTCGAGGTCACTAAAAAGAATGCGAATTCTTACTAAAACCACTCAATCACTATGATTTGAGTGGTTTTCAGGTTTTTAATGCAACATTTAATTTGATACTATTTCAACTTAAATGTTCGCTATTCGGTTACCACTTTTTCAAAGTGTCTGCTCCTGCAGACACTTTGAAAAAATAACAGTTTTGAAAGAGTACGGTTGATTTGACTTTCGTCCTAAAGATGTTTAATCTAAAGACGACAACTATGCGCACAAAACACACATTTTCAACACTCTTCTGGTTACAAACCACAAGAGCAATTAACAACGAAGCACTGCTCTACATCAGAATTACTGTAGATGGTAAAAGGGTAAACCTTAGTTTAAAAAAGCGAGTCCCAGTTGCTTTATGGGATGCTAAAAAGAAAAAAGCAAAAGGAACTACAGCACAGGCTAAACAAATTAATCTCTACATAGATGAAGTAAGTACTAAGCTCTTCCAAATCTATCAAGATTTAAAATTTAAAGATGAGCTTATTACTGCAAAACTGATTAAATCACATTATTCAGGAGATGATCAGCAAAGTAAATCCTTGAAAAACATTTTTAGTTACCACAGTCAGAA
>JAWUWM010000101.1:0-15135 GCA_034111845.1 Psychroserpens sp.
TGGAAATAGAATATACATTGAAGACCATACAATTCCCATTGGCAAATTATATAAAGCCAATCTCATTAAGATTTTGAACTAGAGACTTACCAGAGGCATTATTAAATATTATTTCAGACACATGCCTGTTTTCTTGGAAATGGTGAAATCGAAGATTCAGCGCAGCTAATCTCACAAATTCGATTAGCGCTTCCCTCCTGTGTCGTCGTGTAAAAAGAGGGTTTAGTCACCCTTACCCCCTTCACTATTTGATAAATAGGTGTTCGTGAATCTCGTGAATTCGATTTCATTAGCATAGTAGAAGACACTGTTGGTAATATTTTTCTCAAGAGACTGAAGTAACAACTTTCGCTTTTTACCCAAGCTTAAGTTACATAACGTAATGACAGAATAGTACAACTGTATTTGTATAGCTGTGTACAATAATGGTTCATTTGATAGCTATAATTCTGTACTATGTTAAATACCGCAAGTTCTGTGTCTTCTAAAGAAGACACAGAACTTGCGGTATTTAAACAATTAATTACTGAAGCGATTTAGGCAATTTCTTTTTCATTAAAATGCGCCGATAAATCATCCTGATAACTCTGAAAATTTTTAGATTTCAGAATAACCAATTGGTAATGTTCTTATTATCTCTAGAAACATTTCTTAAACGTTACTTTATATCAATTCCACCCCAAACTACTGTATATTTTTCACAATGGATAACGAGCGATTTATAATTTGATAATACTTCTTTTTCTGGTAAACTGTATTCTTGTTTTCCAGTTACTCTTTTTAGCACATCTAGATATAACCCATCATCTTGGATGCTTTCATTAACCCCAATATCATTTAGATCCATAGGAGACAAAAAGAGTTTTAAATCTGGTCCGTCGGGTGTTATAAAATTTTCATGAAATAATAAAATAATGTCTTCATTTCTTATGTTAATAGACCAATCTCCTGTTGTAATTTCATCCTTATTAACCCAGATATCACCTTGTTTTAAGCTTGTTATATTATTCATTTTAATTATTAGAATTAGTCTGTTTTAATTGTGTACAGCGAATTTTAAATTTGTTCTTACTTTTATTGAATTCATGTGTTTATTTCAAATAATTTCTAATACCGTAACTTGCTAAAACACCTTCACCTGTTGCTGCTGCAACTTGTGCAATAGCACCTTCTCTACAATCTCCAGCTGCAAAAATGCCATCTACTGAAGTTTGTGCCAATCCAGTTGTTTGAATAAATCCACTATTATCAAGATCAACAATTCCTTTAAAAGATTGTGTATTTGGAATTAATCCAATAAAAACAAAAGTACCATCTGCATTTAGTACAGATTCTTCCCCAGTTGCATTATCTTTTATTTGTAATCCTTCAAATAATCCGTTCTTATTAGGAATAAATCCTACAGATGTTTTATTCATATAGGTTGAAATATTCGATATCGTTTTTAATTTTTCGACATAGGTTTCTGATGCCGAAAATTTTTCTGACCGATGTACAATTTTTACACTTTTACAAAAACCAGCAAGAAATATTCCTTCTTCTAATGCTGAATTTCCGCCACCTACAACAATAATATCTCTATCTCTATAAAAAGCACCATCGCAAGTCGCACAAAAATGAATTCCAGAACCTATCAATTCTTCTTCATTTGGAATACCTATTTTTCTATAGGTAGAACCTGTAGATAAAACAACAGTTTTCCCCAAATACGTAGTGCTCTTTGTTTGTATTGAGAACATACCATCACGCTTTTCCAGAGCGATAACTTCTTCTCCTGTTTTAATTACTGCTCCATAGGGCGTGGCTTGCTCTTCCATTTTCTCCATTAGTTTTGGACCAGAAATGGATTGAAATCCGGGATAATTTTCTATTTTTTCAGTTAAAAATGCGTTTCCACCAATGGTTGACTTCTCTAAAATTAAAGTATCAAAACGATCACGTTGTGCATAAATAGATGTTGTTAATCCAGCTGCTCCACCTCCAATTATAATAGTGTCGAAAATTTTATGCTCTTTCTCAACGTTTATAGAAAGAAGCTTTGTTAATTCTACATTATCAGGATTGGTATAAGGCACATCATCAATTAACACTGTTGGAATAATTCGTTTTCCATTATTAATTTCTTCAACTTTCGCTGTTGCCCAGTCATATGTATCGACATCAATAAAATCGAAATTAATACCATTATCTCTTAAAAAACTTTTTGCTCTTCTACAATCTGGACACCAATCTGCTCCAAACAATTGTACTCTACCATTTTCATTAATCCCTAAAACAGAAGCTAATTCAACATTATCTGGATTTGTATACGATTTGCTTTTAATAATAACGGTTGGAATAATACGTTTGCCATTATTAATTGCTTCAACCTTTGCCGTAGCTTCTTTATCCAAATCCACATCTACAAAGGTAAAATCTATATTATTTTCTTTTAAATATGCTTTTGCTCTTCTGCAATCTGGGCACCAATCTGCGCCGTAAAGTAAAATATCATTCATTAATTTTAGTGTTTAAAAATAGACTTCCAAACTCCTGTAACTTGAAAATCTATTTTGTTTTTATTTTAATTTATCTGCGTGAAGTTTACGCAGTTTTGCCAGTTTAGGCATTATTACAAAGCTACAATAGCCATTTGCTTGATGATTTATATAATATTTTTAATAATCTTTTTCGGTTTCAAAAAATACATCAATTGATGAAATATCTGTTACTACTAGATTTTCATAATAAGATGAAACCTCTTTTGAAACCTGTTCAGCACTGCAGTTTTGAAAGTTGTCATGATAATAAACTACCGAACGATATTGCGTCCCTCGGTCTGCACTTTGCTTGTTTAAAGTTGGGTCGTGGGTTGTCATAAAAATAACTAAAATATCTTCATAAGAAATCACATCTGCATCAAAAGTTACTTGCACCAGAATACCAAAAACAACCACCTTCAAAAGTGGCAAGTTGAAGGTTTTTAGTTGTCATGAGTTACCTCCTTTTCTAATTGCATAGATTCAAAGTTAATACAATAGCGTAATCCACTTGGTTCTGGACCATCTGGGAATACATGTCCTAAATGTCCATTGCAAGAATTGCACATCACTTCAACGTGAACCATACCAAAAGCCGAATCTCTTTCGTACTTAATAGCATTGTCTTTAATAGGCTGAGTAAAGCTTGGCCAACCAGTTCCTGAACTGAACTTAATTGTTGAATCAAACAAAGGTGTATTACAACACACACAGTTGTATTTGCCTGTATCATGAATACTACAGAGGACTCAGCTATGAGGTTGTTCTGTACCTTTTTGTCTCGTAATACTGAATTGCTCTGGTGTTAATAGAGCGCTCCATTCATCATCTGTCTTTTCAACACGTCTATCTGGAGTTAAGTTTCCTTTTATGGAAAAGTTAATCACTTCTTTCCAAATAAGCATAGTATATTCTATTCTTTCGTTAAATTATTAATACCGCAAAAATACAATCCTAATGTGCTATATAAGATGTCTATTTATCCTAATGAATTGTACTTTTTTCCTTAAAAAGCATAACAAAAGTGCCTACATCTTCTTTATTAATATTATTTGATGTAAAAAACTAGTTGCGCATATCGATAATTGTACAAAGAAAAAGTAGCTACTTTATTTAAGCAGCTGCTTTTTCTACACTAAAACATCGATAAAATCATCAATAATCAAAACGGTTTATAAATTGCAACATAATTAAATTATATGTCACATTGTATTCGCTAAAACTCATAACTAATATGTAATCCTCCGAAAACCCTGTACTCTTCTCCTATAAGATTACCTATGGTTGGACCTGCATGAAATGCCCCTAACTTAAAAGCAAATTCAGTTTCTAAGTATGCGGATACTTCTGTATCTTTATGTGAATTCGGAAGCGAGAAACTTGGGCCAGCATTCACAGTTAAAAATGACCAAGGTTTGTGACTTACTAAAGCCGCTACCTCATGCCCTATTCGGTTGTCTTCTTCAAAAATAAAAGTATAGCCAACACCAAATGCCCATTTATGAGTAGCCCAATACGTGAGGTGAACTTCTGTAGCTAAATCTGAAGCTTTATTTTCTGTATTATAAATTGATAATACTGAAAACACAGTTTCCCATCCTGGCTCCTCTTCCTTCTCATGTTCTTCTTGTGCCAAAGCAGGCATTGTTACTAATAATCCTAAAAGAAGGATCAATATTGGTTGTTTGATTGTTTTTTTCATTCTAGATATCTGTGTTATTAATTATTTAGCAATTTACTAAAACCAAGACGTTTAAGCATCTTCTTTTCCATATTCCAAAAAAATTGAAATTGACCAAATAACGCCCCAATAACAACAAGTAAGACCTGATAGATAAAGAACATAATAACGATTCGTAGTGTCCAAAATAATACTGGGTTTAAAGATTCTAAGGTAATTCCAACACTATTTAATATGGGTTTTGCAATTGCAACAGCCAAAGAGCCATTAATAGAAAACACCAATAGAATAATAAATAATTGGTAATTAGATGCAATATGCCAACGCTTTTTTAATTTTTCCATAAAACTTTGTTATTTCAAATTTGAGAATTAAATAAAGAAGCACCACAATTTTAAAATATTAATAATAAAATTGTGGTGCTTCAAAATATCTATCCGTTAGAATAGAAACTAGCTATTATAAATTTATTTTATAAAAATTCAGCTCTAACCATATCATTGCCTATTGTATGACAAGACACACAACCTTTGACGCCGTTTCCATAGGCTGCTTTTTTAGAAATATCTGTTCTATCTAAAACTTCATACCAAAACCATCCATTACCTCTTTCGCTAGTTTTTTGTGTTTTTACCATAACTGCCCATCCTAGTTGTTTTCCGTCTTTATATTGCTCTTTTATAGCATACGAACCCATTGGATGTTCAGCGTTTCCAGCCTTTACCGATGCTGCCAGCTTATCACTGATAAATGATCTAACATATTCGTGTGGTCCTGCAGACTTATGAGGCTCTTCCCCTTCTTTGTTTTTTAAGTCCTTGTACTTTCCAGTATTTAAGTAGGCGAAAAGACCTGCTTCATCAATCGGAATATCAAACTTTGTATCTTTTGGTGTTGGCGCTGTAGCATCCCATATCCCAACTTTCTTATCGTCTTTAGCTTTGTCTGAAGCTTCTCTTTTTGCAGCATCTTCAGGATTAAAATCACCGGCTCCTTTAGCAGCTCTTAACACAGGATAGTATTGTGTAAATACAAAATCATCTTGCGCGTTTACATCATGACAAGCAGCACAACTATCATAAGGAAAAGGTTTTGCTTTGTCTTTTAATGTTCCTATTTTTGGTTGTGTAAAACTAAAGATTGCCCAATTACCAGGCTCATTAGGAAAATGTTCTTTACTTTTTACAGATGCTTCTAATCCTATAAATTCACCCTCAAAGTATCCTTTTCCACTAACAGCTGCAGTAGCTCCAACACTTACAAGTTCTTTCATAAGAATTGTTCCTTCTTTAAATACTCCGGTCTTTTTATACACCTCATAACTTGCTGGGTCTATATAGACATTATGCATTTCTGGGAAAGCAGCTTTTCCACCATTTAAATCATTTGGTGTTACAGGTGTTCCTACATAAATCCAAGAACGATACCCCTTAGGTCTAATTAACTCGCCATTTTCCATGGTAAAGTATTCTTTATCCATAAGATCTCCAGTTGTCGCTGTTGAATCTCCATTGTCTTTGCAAGAAGATAACATTGCTGTTGCAATGAAGAGTATTAATACGTTGAATTTTAATTTCATTTTATTTTATTTTAAGTTATATTATTTAAGTAAAACTATACAATAGGCTTTTTAAAGGCTTGCACATTTTTCATTTATTCTAGTTATTTTATAGCTTATTATTTATTAACTTTCTTATTCTTTACAAACGCCAGAATACTCAGCATAGTTGATACAATTAACCAAGCCCAAATTTCATTAGGAATCGGCGCAGCATCACCAGTTGCGTAAGAATGTAATCCAGATAATAAATGATTAACGCCCAAATACGTCATTAAAATGCTGGTAAAAGCAAAAACTGAAATGATATTAAATGTTAGTTTCCCTCTTAATCCTGGCACCATTCGCATATGAATCACAAATGCATAGACCATTATACTAATCAATGCCCAAGTTTCTTTTGGATCCCAGCCCCAATATCTTCCCCAACTTTCATTTGCCCAGATACCTCCTAAAAAATTACCAATGGTTAGCATAACCAAACCAATGGTTAGTGCTAATTCATTTATGATGGTTAGTTCACTGATTACACGATTAAGTTTTACTTTGTTTTTTGAATTGGTTAGGGTAAATAATATAAGATTAATTAATCCTAAAATCATTCCGATAGCAAATGGACCGTAGCTTGCTACAATGATAGCAACATGAATCATTAACCAATAAGAATCCAGAACAGGTACTAAATTACCTATGGAAGGATCCATCCAATTCCAATGCGCTATCATTAGTATCATGGCAGAAACAAATGTAGTTGCAGCAATTGTTAAAGGAGATTTCTTACCTAATACTAAACCAAAAAAAAGTGTTGCCCAAGACACATAGATCATAGACTCATAGCCATTACTCCAAGGTGCATGCCCAGATATATACCACCTAATACCTAAGCCTGTAGTGTGATAGATAAATAACAACACAATAATACTTGTACTTATTTTAACTAATCGTGAAAAGAACTTACTCTTATCTTTAAATATTTGCGTGATTACTAGAATAAACAAAAGCAAACTGGCTAATAGGTACTGCCAAAACAGGTTTTTAAACACATCGTATTTATTATACCAAACTTCTAAATTTACCTTTTTTTGAGATGGCATAACGGCAACTCCTACATCGCTTTGATAGTTTTTTATCTCTTTTAATAATGCATCTGATTGTGAAAAATCTTTGCTAGCGATTGATTCCTGTACTGCTTTTTTATACTGCGTTACTACTATGCCCATTCGACCTAAATTAGGATCTATAAAATCTCTTTTTTTAGCTCCGTTAATCGTTACCCAAGTATTATTTTGGTCTTTAGAAATGGGTAATATTTTAAAAACACCACCTTGTATTGCTATATATAACAAGCCTAATCGACCATCTATACTTAGAATGCTTTGTTGGTATTTATTCTTTATTTTTTGCTTGCTAGCAAGTGTAACATCTTCTAGAAGCTTATAAGTTCTCTCCGCAGTAAAAAAGTCTGTAAGTTTAGCTGTTTTTTGATTATGGCTAATACCCAGTAAGTCTCTTACTTTTGTGTTGTCCTTTTTCATATAGACAATAGGTGTATTTTCCCATAAATCTGGTCTAACAAAAAGAGACAAAATAACTTGATTAGAGCTTAATCCTCGAAAATTATCTTTTTTACTTAATTTCCTTAACAGTTCAGAACCATAGGTGTTAATTGGTTTCATACGCCCATCATCATCTTGCACAATCAGCTTACCAAAGGCATCTGCGTGTTCTATTGGGATTTTTTTTGTGAATGAAATGGCATCTTGATCGTCCATATTACTTTGTGAAAAGGCCATACTTCCAAAGCAAAGAAATAAGATTGACAAAGTGTTTTTAACGCTCATTTTCGCCAAGCGTTTTCGTTGTTTACCAAAATAAGAACTAGGAGAAATAAGCATTATTATTAACCCAAAAAATAGAAATGCATACCCAATGTATGTTACCCAAGTTCCCAATCTATCGTGGTTAACAGATAATATAGATTGCTCTATGTTACCATTTATAGTGTAGCTAGATTGAAAAAATCGATAACCTTTATGATCAAGCACATTATTCATAAAAATATCGGAATCAAAACCAGTTGAATTGTCTTTTACTGTAATCTTACTAATAAATGATTTAGGGCTTTCGGAACCAGGATGTTTTTCAAGAATAAAATCATTCAGTTTTACTGAAAATGGTAATTCTCTATATTTAGAACCATAGCGTAAATTAAAACGTAGGTTATTAATAGTGATTTGTTTTGTGTCGCCTGCTGAGAATTTGGTTCCCAATAAAGTTATCTCTTTTTCTGTGTTATCGACCTTTATCTTCACTTGCAGCGCATCTAAAGGATATTTTTCTTTATCATCGCCTGCGACATATTTTAAATTTCCTTGTAACAATGGCTCCGGAATTACAAACTGCAGGGAACCAATTGTGTAGAGCGTTCTTATTTTAAGTGGCGTTTCTGTCATTGACTCTAAAATGCCAGTTTCTTGACTCGCCATGGTTAGATATTCTATTTTTCGATGACTTTTAATGTACAATCGCCCCGCTCTATAATAGATATTAATAACACCTTCTTTTATATTATTAAAAGAAATATCTGCCGCTGTAAAAGACAAATACGCCCCATCTTCCAGGTAATTGTCATTACGCGAACCGTTTGCAGATTCTACAAAATGTAAGTAATTGGAACCCGTTGTGCTTGGCTCGAAAGCAACTTTTGCATTCGCAATAAAACTCGAGTATTCTATAGAGAAAGATTTTTGCTTAAAGGTGTTATCTATTTTGAAATAATTTCTACCTCTTAATGTGTTTAATACTGAAGCCAAAGTTGCCAAAGTACTTTTTTTTGAATCAGCATCTTCTGCTAATAACAATGGTATTTCGAGTGATTTTTCAGATAGATTATCCTCCACCAAAACAGTAAGGTAGTTTTTATCTGAAAGCATTCTAGATGTGGTTTCACCTTCTGTAATAATCATGATTGCTTCAAAACTAATGTAACGCGTAATGGCTGCGCCAACGATAATAACAATAAAGGCCAAATGCAGCACTAACATCGAAAGTTTATCTTTTTTAAATAGTCTGTACCTTTTAATATTTCCAATAAAATTAATAACAAATAGTAAAAGAATACTATTAAACCACCACGTATTGTAAACCAAGGCTCGGGCTGTTTGTGTACTAAAATCGTTTTCTATAAACGTAGCGATACCCATTGTTGCTCCAAAGAAAAGGAACAAAAAAGCAGTTAGCCTCGTGGATATTAAAATATTGATACCCTTAGTAATGTATTTCATTTTCATTGTAAATGTCAGTTTTATTAATACTATTAACCCAGTCGATTATCTGTTGTTTCTCGTTTTTAGATAATTTTACCGAAGGATGCATAAGCACATATTGCTCTTTAGGCATTTTATTAGATTGAATATCAAAAACAATCGCATTTAAATAAGAGAGCTTACGCCACGGCTGAAACGCTTTCCAATCTGAAAAATTGAAAGCGGTTTTTCCTCTTTCAATAGTGTTATCTATCCACCAAGAAACTGGTGCTATATTGTTAAACCATTTATAATTTGTTTTATTAGAGTGACAATCATAACAAGAATTCTTAATCAAACTATTTATTTTGTCTGGTGCGTTTAAGTCTTCTAAAAAATCGTTTATAGGCACATAACTTGCATTATTTTTATTCGGTCTGTAAAATTGTATTAAGATAAAAAATAGAAATCCAAAAAATAGGATGCTCTTTAATCTTACTCTACTAAAGAATTTATCCATTCCGTAATTTTATTCTGTTCTGCTTTCGATATATCAGCCTCACTATGCATTAAAAGATATTCATCAATAGGCATTTTACCTTCATATATTTGAAACATTATCTCTCCAGCAAAATCAATTTTTTCGTCATTAGAATAATTTTCCCATAAAGAGAAGTTTAACTTTTCTCTCGCTTCCATAATATCTTTACTTACTAACCAAGACGCAGGAGCAATATCACTGTACCAATAGTCTTTAGTTTCGAAAGAGTGACAATCATAACAGGTGGTTTTTAACAATTTGGCAACTTCGCTAGGCGCATTATTTGCTCGAACGATATCTATTCTTTGATCGTAGTCTGAAGATTTAACTTCTTTTATAGCATAAGGGTTATAAAATTGAATCGCTATTAACAAGACTGCCAACGTGATACCTGTTTTAACTAGGGCTTTTTTCATTTTTTGAAATAAAGAATTATTTACTGAAATAGATAGGACTTTTTTCTGCCTCTTAAGCTGTAATCTATTTTTGATTAGTGACTTATTAGTTTATAGTGCATTTTACTTATATAATTATCCTGCCAATTAGTATTTAGTATTATTTCAGTAAAATCAAGTGTACCATTTATTTTTTTACAGATCATGAATATTCTAATTGAATACTCCTCTTCTATTCTTCTATCTCTTTCAATTTCAAACTGTACGACTTCAGTAAATTTGTTTAAAATGTATTTTTTTAAATACTTAATCCATGTTTTTTTATGAATTGAACGCTTCTTATTATTGTAATACATTAAAATTTCTTTATGTGCATAGCAATTTATAGCCATTTCAATTTTGGAGCTCTTGAGAAGCATAAAAAAAAGATCTTGATTGATGTCTATGTTAGTTTTTGTGCTGTTTTTTTTTGATTTCATAAACTAATAAGTAGAAAAAATATTCTAAGTTTCTTTTATTAAGACACTATTCTCTGTGTCTACTATCTACAATTAAATTATTGATATATTGATTTCTATAATTCTTTGGAGTTATACCAACATGTTTTTTAAAAAATCGCGAAAAATAAGCTGGATCATAGAACCCAATTTCAAAGCAGATGTCTCTCATGCTTTTATTGGTGTAAATGATCATTTTTTTAATTTCTAACAATAGTTTTTCTTTAATAATCTCACTAGGATTCTTAAGTCCATGTTTTTGAAACTTACGCAACAAATTTTTTGGTTCCATTTTTAATTGTAAAGCGTAATCTGAAACATTGTGAAGTATATTAAACTGTGAATTTAGAATTTCTCCAAAACGATTTATGTAATAAGCGTCATGCTCAAACTTATCTTGGAGTGCTCCTTGTAATAATTCACGAACTTCAGCTTTTAACTGTTCTATATCTAAAGTGAAATCTTCTTTTAAAATTTGTTCAATATTTATAAATATGTCTTCAATTATAGGTATTTGCTCATTTTTAAAAAAAAGTATTAAAGGGGATTTAGGTTTCTTTTTTACAAGTGTATTAATAAACCCACAAGTGAAAATTATTGGAGATGAAAAAACTTCTGCATTGAAACGTAGGATTTTAACTTGTGCCAAATCATTACTCTTATAGCTAAACGAATTCCCCTTATCTAGTAAAATAATACTGTTAGATGGAATAACCATTTCTAGGTTATTTATTTTGCATTTTAAGCTGCATTTTGAATTCCAAATTAAGTCGGCAGAATCATTACTTATAAGTTCAAAAGCTTCTGATTTAAAATCGACATAACTTATGTAAGGATAGTGCGCTAATGACTCTGTTGTTTGTTGCATCTTTTATAAGACTTTTAGATGCACAAAAGTAGAGGCACGAAGTGGTATAAGCGATGTACATTCGACCTACTTACATATCGATTTTTCTTATATAATGAGAAAGAAACGGGTTTAATTAAATATATATAAAATGCTCTATTTAAAATGAGTTGGAGAAATTCCTATTTGATTTTTGAAAAATTTAGAAAAGTGAGATGCTTCATTAAAACCTAATTCAAAGGCGATTTCTTTTGAAGACTTTTCCGAAAGCAATAATAATTTTTTTGCTTCTAGTATAATACGTTCATTAATAACTTGTAAAGGTGTCTTGTTATTATATTTAGTAAATAGATTAGAAATAGTTTTTGGCGATTTATTTAATAGCGCAGCATAATCTGACACCTTATGCTTTTCTCTAAAATTGCCTTCTACCAATAGATTAAACTGTCTTATGATATCAACTTTAGATTGCTCCATTGTTGGGTCAATGATTGTTTTCTTTAAAAGTCTTACAGATTTTATGAGTAGCCTTTTAAGTAATACTCGCAACATTTCACCTTGAATAAGATCTTTTGTTTCAAACTCTTCTTCAATAAACATAAAATGCAATTCAAAACTCTTTCGTTCTTTTTCAGTTAAATCTACCATGGTAGGTGCAGAAGACCCTAAAAACAAAAAACCATTACATGAGACTTCATGATCATGATCTCTAATACAATAAAACTCACGATCAAAAACTATCGACATTGCACCTTTTAAAAAAGGTTCTATTTGAATCATATTAAATGGTGTACAAAACAAAACCTGGCTTTTTTCTAAAGTAACCGGGTAACCATCAATATCGATAGTAATCTCATTATCTTTAGCCCAAATTATTTTATAAAAGTCACCTGTCCCAAGCCTTTTTTCAAAAGAAGCACAATTAAAGTCTGTTAAAACGAGGTTGCCTTGTTCAGGATGTTTTGAGTATATAAAATTCATATTATGTCCATAATTTTGAAAGGTATGACAAAAGAACTAATTAAACCTTTTAAAATAAATTGAATCAATATTAAGATAAATAAGTTAATATTTGTCTTATTAATCCATTCCACACACACATTATACTTCCCTCCTACATCGTCGCATAAAAATTGTTTACTGGGTCCTCTCCTATTTTGAAAATAAGTACTTGTGAATCTCATAAATTCGATTTCATTAGCATAGTAAAAGACACTGTTGGTAATAATTTTTGCAAGAGATTGTAGTAACAACTTTCGCTTTTTACCCAAGCTCAAGTTACCAAACGGAAGTACATTTGTATAGCTGTATACATAAAAGACCAAAAATATGTGGAGCATATAAATAAAACAAGAATACCTCCAATAACTTCAATAAAACCTGTAACTATGGCGTAGAACTCTGAGTAATTCATAATCTTCCATAAGAAACTCATCACGGTTAAATTCCCCATTTTAGTCTCTAGACTAGAAATATTCATAAGGCCAAACTGTAACAATAATACTTTTGAGAACCCAGAAATAATTAAAGTAAAACCTACATAGTATCTTAATAATTTTTGTATAATTACTTTTAACTTTGCAGTATAGTAATACTTAATTTTTGAATCAATAAACAGTCACACTACAGCACCTGTAAAAGATAGTATTGCTATTAATAAAAACCGAGTATAGTCATATTTAGAATCGAAGCCGTTATGGCTATTCATTTTATTATAATCCCAACCCAAAAATGTTTCTCCAAACCAAGTTTTGATTCCTGGCCACAACGAAATAGTGTCTGTTTTTAATTTGTAGATGTATTCAAACCCTTAAGGGTAAATGTATAATGTGAGATAAAAAAAATGAATCTCCAAAATAGCTTTTTCTTAAAACTATAGGATTGGTTATCCTTTAATGTCATGAGTTTTATTACTATTGAATGGTATCACATTCAAACTTACATTTTATTCATGAAAATCGAAAACATTTAACTTTATGAGTAAATAAAAAGATGTAAACGCTTTCTATGCCTGTTAATCAATAATTAATTATGGTTTTAAGAGTAGGTAATTTATGATGATTAGATGGTATATTTATGTTTTTTTATTTAGTAACTTTAACATGGCAAAGTAAATAATTGAATTTAAAATTATTTATAGATTTATTAAAATGTATTAAAGCTTTTCAAGAAGTTTTTTGATAGAAGGTTTTCTTTTTAATCCTCTCTCCATCCTATCAGACAGTTTCAAATGAAAATCATGATTAGCTTCAATAATAACAGGTCCATTAGGCGTTATGGCGACATCCCAACCTAAAAAAGGAAATTTGAATAAAGATGACGCTTTAGTAACAATATCTATAACCTCATTGTAATAAGGGATTTGAAAATTGTCAAAGACTATTCCTGTATCAGGGTGCTTATAATAAACGCCTCCTCCATTATCAATGAGTTGTAAGCCTTCATCATATAGTTTACCCGTCTCCTTATGAAAAGGTATCGAAATCCCTCCTTCATGCGCATTGTCTATAATTGATCCTGCTCTTCCAACGCGAAGAAATCCACAAAGAACTTCCAGTTCATTACTTTTATAGGTGACAACTCTAAGCGTATTTAGGCTAGACCCATTTATTTTTTTTAAAGCATCATGTTGTATAATCAATTCTTGAAATATGAATGCCTCGGAAAGCACCAATGTTATCAAATCTTCAGTCATATTTTCATAAGTACTTTTACTAATTATAAAAACATTTTCTCCCATATTACCAGCAATTGGTTTACAAAAAATCTGATCGACGCCTTGTTCAATAAAAATGTTTTCTAAAAAAATAAACAAATTTTCTTTAGTCTCGATCTTAAAATGATTGCCATTATAAGTAAAGGTGCTTTTGGTGTTATGAGCAAAAATTTTTGTAGTTGGAATATTATTTTTAATAAGATAGTTTTCAAATAATAATTTATTTTCTACTTGTATAATTTGATCTTGAGCCTTTGAATATGACCAATTAAGTAATTTTACATTCTCACTAGAACTTAAGTAATCTTTAAAGTTAGTAACGTTTTTGCGATACAATAAATTAACGATATAATAAGAAGGAAATTCATTTTTTGAATACCAAAGGACAGTCAATTCAATAATAATCTGAAACCAATTTTTTTTATCCTTATCTCTTAAAAAAGTTAAGATCATTTGTTTTTTGCTTCTTGATACCATGAACTAAAATTTTCTTTTATAAACACATTAATACGTCTATGATCTCGTAAACAATTTAAAGCCAATTATATTAATAAAGCATATCTCTCAAGATTAAATTATAAAAGTAGAATTCCATTTTTAAAATAAATAGTGCTTTTTTTTGTTTAAAAATTATTTTAAGAGCTCATAATTGTTATATATATCGAGTACGGAGTAAAAACCTACTTTATAAGACCTTGTACATCACAAGATAAAAAAACTGTAGAAAATAGGATAGGATTGATAAGAAGGTTTCTTCCTAAAAAAACGTATCTAAATATTGTGAGTGAGAAAAGGATAAAAGAAATAGAAAAATTAATCAATAATAGAAGAGTAAGAAAGTTTGGCTACATTAGTCAAATAGAAAAATTAAAATCAACTTGGCCAGTTGTACTTATAACTTGAACAAGGCTAAGTACTAGACTAATTTAATAAAAGATATTTTTTGTCGCTATAATTTTATTTTTTTATTTCGAATCGTATATTTAATCGATTAAATTCAAAAAACTTCGTCAAAATACATGTTTATCATCGTATTTAACATTTTATTAACAGTTTTAGTCTTCACTTCTGGTAATCTCTTCCTATTTTCACACCCTGTTGACTATATAGAATCATGCTTTGGTTTATAGCACAGA
>JAWUWM010000102.1:0-27467 GCA_034111845.1 Psychroserpens sp.
TGATTTGTTTTTTGTTGTGATGTTAATTCATAACCGTTAGTATATGAAACACAGCTGTTATAGTCATTTGTTAATTTTATTACTACAGTTTTAGTAATACTTTGCTTACGCAGCTGAGATCTTACTTCGATGCAATCTTCATATATTACCGATAGAAGTCCTAAATTTCGTGCGTTATTTTTCGTTTTTCTAAAATCCGCAAGCTTAATAAGCTTTGAATCTTTAGAAGTATTTTGCACAAAAAAATGTTTAGATGTAATATCACTAAAAAAAGATGCTTTGCCATCAATAATCATGATATAAGGCTTTATGATCTCGTATGATTTTAAAGTTTTATATGTGAGGTTATTAGATGCTACTTTAAAAACAACATTTTCTACCTCGTTAAGATTAATTATGTTCTTGCTGTTTGTAAATTGAAAACTCAGCTCGTTAGTGTACTCATTTAGTACATTGGAAAAGAATCCTTTTTCAAATTCTCCATTAACCAAAACTTCGCCTGGAATTTCAAAGCTTTGAGAAAATAATGTATTTATATTGAGAGCTATTAAAAAGGCTAAAATTAAATAATTTTTAATCATAGAATTTTGAGTTAAATGCTGTGATTCAGCATAATATTATTAATAATAAAAAAAGCTAACTCACTAATTTTATGTTAATAATCCTATAAAATTATTTATTGAAAATTTAATATTTATGTTAATGCGATGTGTTTTGTTTCTATAGTGATATACTCAATATAACAAAGTGGAAACTTAGAGTTTTTAATCTATAAGTATCTCTAAAATCTTAATTGCAGCAGCACTAATTTTACTTCCAGGACCAAATATAGCAACTGCGCCAGCATCAAATAAAAATTGATAATCTTGCTTAGGAATCACGCCACCAACAATCACCATAATATCATCACGACCGTAGTTTTTTAGTTCTTCTATTACTTGAGGTACTAATGTTTTATGACCTGCAGCTAAGGAAGATACCCCTAATATGTGAACATCATTTTCTACAGCTTGTTTTGCAGCTTCTTTTGGTGTTTGAAACAACGGACCAATATCTACATCAAAACCAACATCTGCATAACCGGTAGCTACAACTTTAGCGCCACGGTCATGACCGTCTTGTCCCATTTTCGCAATCATGATTCGAGGTCTTCTACCATCTTGCTCTGCAAATTGATCTGCTAATTCTCGTGCTTTTTGAAAGCTTTTATCGTCTTTTATTTCTTTACTATACACGCCAGAAAATGTTTTTATTTGTGCTTTGTAGCGTCCAAAAACGTCTTCTAAGGCATCACTAATTTCACCCAATGTAGCACGTTCTCTTGCTGCAATTACAGCTAAAGCTAATAAATTCTCTTGTCCCGAGCGTGCTGCATCTGTTAATTTTGATAATGCCTCTGTAACCGCTTTTGTATTTCTGGTTGATTTTATATGTTCTAGACGCTCTATTTGTCCGATTCTAACAGTTTGATTATCCACTTCTAAAGTAGAGATTGGATCTTCTTCTTCTAGTCGGTATTTATTGACACCAACAATAACATCTTGGTTAGAATCTATTCGTGCTTGTTTTTTAGCTGCCGCCTCTTCAATACGCAACTTAGGTATTCCAGCTTCTATGGCTTTAGTCATTCCGCCAAGTTCTTCAACTTCTTCAATTAAAGACCATGCCTTTTGAGCAATATCGTGAGTTAATTTTTCAACATAATAACTTCCTGCCCACGGATCAACAGTTTTAGTGATCCCTGTTTCCTCTTGTAAAAATATTTGTGTATTTCTTGCAATACGCGCAGAGAAATCTGTTGGAAGTGCAATGGCTTCATCTAAAGCATTAGTGTGAAGGCTTTGCGTGCCTCCAAAGGCAGCAGCAGTAGCTTCTATAGTTGTTCGTGCAACATTGTTAAAGGGGTCTTGTTCTGTTAAACTCCAACCTGAGGTTTGACAATGAGTTCTTAATGCTAACGATTTTTGGTTCTTAGGGTTAAATTGACCGACAAGCTTTGCCCAGAGCATTCTGGCAGCACGCATTTTGGCGATTTCCATGAAATGGTTCATCCCAATAGCCCAAAAGAAAGATAATCGAGGCGCAAATGTGTCAATATCCATTCCTGCTTCTAGTCCTTTTTTTATGTATTCTAGACCGTCAGCGAGAGTATAAGCCAATTCAATATCACAGGTTGCACCAGCTTCTTGCATGTGGTACCCTGAAATACTAATACTATTAAACTTTGGCATATTCTTACTCGTATATTGAAAAATATCTGAGATAATCCTCATCGATGGCGTAGGCGGGTAGATGTAGGTGTTTCTAACCATGAATTCCTTAAGGATGTCATTTTGAATAGTTCCTGCTAAATGTGCAGGATCAACACCTTGTTCTTGCGCAGCCACAATATAAAATGCCATTATGGGCAGCACAGCACCATTCATGGTCATTGAAACTGACATTTTATCTAAAGGAATCTGGTCAAAGAGTATTTTCATATCTTCAACTGAATCTATGGCAACTCCAGCCTTACCAACATCACCAACAACACGCTCATGATCTGAATCATAGCCACGATGTGTTGCTAAATCAAACGCAACGGATAATCCTTTTTGTCCGGCTGCGAGATTTCTCCTGTAAAAGGCGTTACTATCTTCTGCAGTAGAGAAACCAGCATATTGACGTATAGTCCATGGTCTACGAACATACATTGTAGAATAGGGACCACGAAGGTTTGGTGCAATTCCAGCAACGAAATTAAGATGTTCTAGATCTTTAATATCTTCTTTAGAATATGAAGACTTCACATCGATATCTTCGGCAGTTTTAAAAGTAGATGTAACTTCCGTCTTATGCACTGCAGTGTTTATATTGATTTTTATATGTTGTATGTTTTTGCGCATAACTTAATGGTTATGACCATCGTGATTTGTATGGTCATCGTTTAAAGTAGGTTGGACTGTATTTAGAGCATTAGCATTTAAATCTTTATCGTAGATTTTTCCGTAGAACAAGGCTAAGGCCACGTAAGTTGCTAAGTATTTATCATCTTTCATTCCAAATGATTTATTTCTCAATGGAGCGCTAAATATTCTCAAACTCATACTATTTGTATCTATTAAAGCGTTGAACGTTGTTTGTAAAGACTCATCCTTAATATTTTTTCCAATACACTTAAATAATGGATGGCTATAATTGATATTACTACCATCTGGATTTGTAACCCAAAGCGCTTCATCTTGTTTTAGAGCTTCTAATACTTTTTTAGAATGATGAGAAACAAGTGCAGAGTAATCTACCGTATTAGAAATGGTATTATTTATGAATTCTCTGTAAGCGCGAAATAAAACTGGTTTTTCTGGTGTGTAAAAATTCGCAATATCAGTTTCAAAAGATTGCATAGCTTCTTGGAGTAATCTCGTATCAATTCCTCTACAATCTACGAGTTTTTCAACATTGGGGTACTTGTAATCAAAAGCTGCAACGTGTGTTTTAGTATTTGAATCTTGCTTACAATTAAAAACACATAAGCATAATGCAACGATTGTCAGTTTTAATTTCATGGTTGTTTTATTTATTCGTTTTGTAATCGCTTTTGCTCTAAAGTCTCTGCTAGGCGTTTTTCTATAACGGGTTCTATTAAGGTCTTGACAGGGTTTTTTTTCATGAAAGGATATATTTCTATAGTATCCTTCATTTTATCTTGAGGGTTTGGATGCTTGTTTGTACCTAATAAAACGATGTCTCCAGAATCGAAAAGCACTTGTTCTTTAGCAGCATTTTCTTTTATTTTTTTCTGAATAGTCCCAATCTTAAGCTGTGATAAAAACCCACCATTTGATTCAATATCTTTAAATAGCTCTAATGCTTTATCGCATAATTGAGTTGTCAAAGACTCTATATAATAAGAGCCATCTGCTGGATTATCAACTTTATCAAAATAACTTTCTTCTTTTAGAACCAATAATTGATTTCTTGCAATACGCTCTCCAAATTCATTGTCTTTATGATAGAGGCTATCATAAGCCAAATTCGTTATGCTATTGGCGCCTCCTAAAATAGCGCTCATACATTCTGTGGTAGTGCGCAACATATTAGTATTATAATCGTAAATGGTTTTATTACGTTTTGTGGGTGTTACATTGATTTGGCATTCAGGGTTAAAACTATATTCTAAAGAAAGTGTTTGATAGAGTAGGCGTAAAGCTCTCAGTTTCGCGATTTCAAAGAAATAATTTGTACCAACTGAGACATTAAAAGTTAGCTTAAATGTTTTTTTGTCTACTTCACTTAAAACAGCATCTAAATGATTAAAATACTCATTAGTGTGCGCTAAAGAATAAGCGAGTTGCTGCACCATAGTTGCGCCAGCGTTTTGATATAAACTCATATTCACATCTGCCGAATTAGTGAGTTTTGCAATAGTTCTAAACTGTTGGTGGTCTTCTTTAAGGTTTTTAAACCAATTTCCTGTTTTCGAGAGATGACCTATAATATCAGTCTGTATGGTAATAGGGTATGCTTCTGGTATGGATTTTATATATTCCGAAGACAAGAAAAGTAACTTAAAACTAATTGGAGTAGAAGTAGCATCTATATCTTTTAGAAGGTTTTTGGGTGATACGTCTTCTGAAGGAATAATAAACTCTATAGCGTCTGCACCTCGGGCAATAACATCAACTGCCTTTTTGTTAGACATATCTACATTAGCCACAAAAATTGTTTGACAAATTTTAAATTCGCTAGCCTTTGTGTTTGATCTTTTTGGTTGGTGCTCAAACTCATCTGCATGATAAAATGGTTTAACATCAATACCCTCGTTTGTATGCCATATTAATGTGGCATTATAATCTACGCCTTTTAAATCAACTTGGATTTTTTGTTTCCATTGTCTAGAAGAAACTTCTTCAAAGTTATTGAATAGTGGTTTATTCATTCTTCTCTTTTATTTTTAGACTATCTTCATATTCAATGATATAAATGTCTTCATTTTCCCGTTTCATATAATACTTTTCTCGCGCCATTTTTTCAATACCATCTTCTGTACTAAGCTCTTTAAGGGCTTTGTTATCTTTCTTTATCTCATTTCTGTAATAGTCTTTCTCGTTCTCTAGATCTGAGACATCTTCATTAAGCTCTTGATGAATCAACAAAGAGTTGGAGTCAAAAAACAGCATCCATACCGCGAATATGGAAAAAACAATAACAAATATGTTTCTAAACTTTTTGATATCTAATTGAGTTTTTCGTTAATAATAGTCTTAACTATATTTACAGCTACTGTATTGTATTTATTGTTTGGTATTATGATATCTGCATATTCTTTCATGGGTTCAATAAACTGCTGGTGCATAGGCTTCAACGTTGTTTGGTAACGCGATAGAACTTCATCTATATCGCGTCCGCGCTCTGTGATGTCACGTTTTAAACGTCTAATCAAACGTTCATCGCTATCTGCATGAACAAAAATTTTAATATCAAATAACTTTCGCAGTTCAGGATTCGTCAGGATTAAAATACCTTCAACAATCATTACCTTTCTAGGATTTGTTTTAATGGTATCTCCTGTGCGATTATGTTTCACAAATGAATACACCGGTTGCTCTATAGCAGTACCAGCCTTTAATTCTCTTAAGTGCTGCTCAAGTAGTTCAAAATCTATAGATCTTGGGTGGTCAAAATTGATCTTTACACGTTCATCATAACCCAAATGAGATGTATCCATATAATAGGAATCTTGAGAGATAATTCCAACTTCTCCCTCAGGCAACTCTTTAAGTATTTGATTAACAACGGTCGTTTTTCCACAACCTGTTCCTCCAGCAATTCCAATAATAAGCATACGTTTTAAGACTATGTTTTGTGGAACAAATTTAGCAATTATGATATAAAATCAAGGTTCAATTTTAGAAACTTCACTTTCGGTGATTAACTTATTGTTAGAATTACCCCAACTGTTTGTAATGTAGTTCATAACATCTGCAATTTCATCGTCTTCTAATCCCAATGATGACATTACATTATTATATTTTTGACCGTTAACGGTAATTTCTCCTGATTGGCCATATTTAATCGCTTTAATACTAGCTGCTCTATTATTCAATAAATAGTCTGATTTAACCAAGGGCGGAAACACTTTAGCAACACCCTCACCATTAGGTAAATGGCAAGTGATGCAGAAATTAGAATACACCATTTCTCCTCGTGTCATACTTTCTTTGAGCTCAGGATTTTGTGCTACTATTTTTTCTTCGGAAATGCTAAGGCTTGTAAGACCTTGCTTTTTTTCCGAAGAATTACAAGACATGAATAAGAGTAGGACGATAATAATTATTGTTCTCATTATTTGTTTTTTATTAGTTTTACGATTCCTAAATTTTCTATTCCGACGTATATAAAACCATCTGGACCTTGATTAATCGATCTCACACGACCTAAACCATCCAAAAGACGTTCTTCTTTAATTACTTTTCCGTCTTTAATGTAACAATTATCCAGATACTGAAATTTTAATGAGCCAACCAACAGGTTGTTTTCCCATCCTTTATACCGGTCGCTTGAGATAAATTCCATTCCGCTGGGAGCTATAGACGGTGTCCAATAGTGCAAAGGCTCTTCCATTCCTGGTTTTGATGTCTTATCAGTTATTTCTGTTCCAATATAATTGACACCGTAAGTGATTACAGGCCAACCGTAATTTTTACCTGATTTTATAATGTTAATTTCATCGCCACCTTTAGGACCATGTTCATGTGACCAGATCTCTCTGGTTAAAGGATGAATGACCATACCTTGAGGATTTCTATGTCCGTAGGAGTAAATAGCTGTTTTAGAATTTTCAATGTTCATAAACGGATTATCCTTTGGTATAGAACCATCATCATTTAATCGATATACTTTTCCGCCGTCGCGCATTAAATCTTGTGGATTTACGTCACGATTACCGCGTTCTCCAATGGTGAAAAATAAATATCCGTTATCATCAAAAACAATTCTAGAACCAAAGTGCTGTCCTTTGGTTGTATTGGGCGTGGCTTTATAAAGCACTTCAGATTCAACTAGCATGTTATTTTGAAGTTTCGCGCGCATTAAAGCTGTGTGACCACCTTTTTTCTCGCCTTCAGAAGACGAAAAAGTTAGATAGATCCAACCGTTGTCTTTATATTTAGGATGTAACTTTATGTCTAATAGCCCACCTTGACCACGATTATAAACTTTAGGAACGCCATTTATCTCTGTTTTGGCTCCGTCTTTAAAATGGATAATGCGACCTTCTTTTTCATTAATTAGCATAGATTCGTCAGGAAGAAATACAAATCCCCAAGGGTTAATTAATTCGGGTACAACAAGTTCATAAGAATGTTGAGTGTTAACAGGGTTTTTGTCTTGAGCACACGCAATAAAGCTTAATAAACCACTAATGATTATAGATTGTAATAAGAATTTCATCAAAAAAAAATTTATGTTTAAATTTAATAATAAAAGTTGCCAATTTTTAAAGAAAAGATATATATATTTGCACCTCGAAATTTTGAGACTTTTGTTTTAGTTTTGAAATATTAGATAACCAATTCGGGGTGTAGCGTAGCCCGGTTATCGCGCCACGTTTGGGACGTGGAGGCCGCAGGTTCGAATCCTGCCACCCCGACTTTTATTGAGGGCTCTTAGCTCAGCTGGATAGAGCACCTCCCTTCTAAGGAGGCGGTCGCAGGTTCGAATCCTGCAGGGCTCACTTAAAGCTTCACCTTAATTGGTGAAGCTTTTTTGTTTCTACTAGTATAGTTATTTGTCTAATATTATGTTTTTACATAGGAAATGTAATTACGAACGTCCCCAATACCTTTTTTTTCATTTCAGAAATACGTATTTTTTTAATAGTTTATAAAATAATAATTCGAATAATTATCATTAATTAAAGCTTATTGTGCGTTTTTACCGGGTACTTATTTAATTGTAATTAACAAATGACTTGATTCTTGATGTATTAAAATAAGACCTAAGAATAGTTATTTGGCATAATTAAAACATATTTAATTATGCCAAATCACTTCTTTTAATCGCATTTTTATGAGGCACACTGTTACTAGTTGCACAAGAGCAATCGGTTGGATGCGCAGGTATGCATCCACTAGATATTATTAACGCCATTCACATCCCTATAAGTGTGGGCGTGGATCTTGTTGATTACAATGCTCGTTTTGCAGTAAGTCAAGCTATTATTTTAGATCAAATAATCTTGCACTGACTCAAGGCTTAGACGAGTTTCAACTTGCTATTGTCACAGTAATGGGATCTGATTCTCAATTCTTGACTAGACACAATCCTTTTTCAAATGAGATCGAAATAAAAGGTAAAAATGATAATAAGGCATATAACCTTACAAAACTGAAGGGAGCAGTCGTTAGGTTTAATTCAAGCGTTCAAAGCTATAAAGCTGTTGTATATATAAATGGCATAGGTGAAGTTGAAGTTAAATGAAATTATTTTTTAATTAACTCAAAGAACCCTAGTATTCTTATTAAGAATGAAATGGTTTTTAAGAAAACCAAAGTACCAACAACTAGTTATGACGTTTCTAGAGCCGCATTTTATAAAGCAGATAAAAGTTATTTTTATTTAGATTATAAAGGTGAGTGAGTTAGTTTCTTTTTTTTTGCGAAAAGAAATTCAATTAAAAGAAATTTTAAGGCTTATGATAAAGAAATATTAGCATTCATAAGAGAGCATCATATTAATTCTAATGAAAACGATTTAGCCAATTAGTAAGTTTTATTAAAAATTTAGAACTATACAAAAAGTTCTTTAGCGTCTTCTAAATAATTGACCCTTTTTATGTAATTAAAAAAGTACCAATCACAATTATGAGTGATTGGCGCTTTTTCTTGACTTAGATTTTTGATATCTCATTTTTTGTTTTTTCAGTTATTTCTGTGATAAATAATAGTAGGCTTTTTTGTTATGAATTTAATAAATAAAATTCTGCTAATTTTACATTATAGAGATTAAAAATTTATGAATTTGAATTTTATATTGATGTATTTCATCGATATATTTATTTAAAAAGTGTATTTCGTCGAATATATTGAATATTTTATCGATAAAATAGGTCTTTTTCATTAATATTAGTGATATCTTTGCGCTGAATTTCATTAAACCCCAAATCGATGAAAAACCTACTTAATAATGCAATTGCATGCGCAATTGTTTCGCTTACTCTTTTTAGTTGTTCAGTTGAATCAATTAAAAACGACCTAATAGAAGAAGAACTTCTAGAAACTCCAGTAACTCTAAGTGAATGTGTAAATCAAGATCCACAAGCTGGAATTACTAATAACGGTTCTATTCCTATTACATTTCAAATAGTTACAGTAGATGGCACTGTGTTGCACTCGGTAGAAAATATTTCACCTGGTACTGCATCTGGCTTTTTAACATTTGCTCCTGATGATATTGTTTTTAACATTTCAAAAAACACAACAGGACTCCAAGATGAAAAAGTTGTGTTTACTATGAATCAATGTATGAGTTTTGATATAGAATTAGGAACAGACAATAATTTAGTTGCTGGAGCTCCTGAAACTTTATAGGATTTAGAGCTTAGTGCAAACTATTACTATCTTAGAATTAAGATGATTTGTAGTGAAAAAGAGGTAGAAATGTCCGCCATCTTTAATGCTATATTTTTTTCTTATGTTTTGAACAGTCTCAGGAAAGTTTCTAGTGGTAATATTAGCTTGTGAGATGCAAAGTCCTTTTACATGTTTTCTATTGTAATCAATCACAGATTCAATTTTAAAAGATCTTCCAGGAAACGCTATTAACTCGCTACTTGTATATAAGTGAGAATGTTGATGTAGTTTCGGGACTTTTAATTGTTCGGAAATAGTATTGAAAGCTCCTGATTTTAAAATAGCAACATTTGGTTCGTATAAATACTTTAAAGGATAGCTATACGTTGCATTGCTACTTGTCTCATCGGCTAATTTGAAATTAAAAAGGTCTATAGTGTTATTTACAATATTAGCGGTTTTGATGGTGATTTCACCTTTAAAACCGTTTTCTAATATCCAGATAAGCTCTTTTACTTCATTTTTAATAGCAATAACATGTATGTCTTTGACGTGGTTTAATTCGTTTATCCCAATTGATAGGTCTAAAAGAGGAGATGTTTTAATTGCTATGTTTTTAGCATGTTTGAAAAGAGTATCTAAATGGTAAGGAACATTAGGCAAACAATCTTTAAGAAAAAAAACTTTTCCTTTACTTTCATGTCTTCTAGATGGATCTATATAAATCCAATCGTAATTAGTTTTACTTGAGATTAAATAGTCTATTCCGTTTGAGTTAATAGTCTTTATAGTTTTAACTTTTAATTGAGTGTAATTATAATCAACAATGGCAGATAGTTGTTCGTTAATCTCGCAGTGGGTTACAGTTTCAAAAGTTTTTGAAAAATAGAAGCTGTCTACTCCAAAACCACCAGTAATATCGATTATGGATTGACCTGAAAATAATTGAGATTTGTACTTTGCAGTAATCTCAGAAGAGGTTTGTTCTATGTTCAACTTGTTTGGATAGTATATCTTTTCCGAAGAAAACCAAGTTGGTAATTTGTTTTTGGTCTTAACTTTTGCTTCAATTTGTTCAATAATTTCTTTGGTAGTTACACCCGTAAAATTAGTGCCTTTTAAGAGAATCTTTGAGGCGTCTGTATTAAGGTTATTTGAGATAAACTCTTGAATTTCGCTATTTAAAATTTCAGTAGTCAAACGCTAGTTATAATCTTGAAGTTAACTTTTTTACCATCTTATTATCTGATAAAAATTCTTTTAAAATTACTTTTATGGAGGTGTAAAACGGAATTGCGACTACCATTCCAATGACTCCAAACAACAAACCTGCGATTATTATAATCAAAAAAATCTCCAATGGATGTGATTTTACACTTTTAGAAAAGATGAATGGTTGACTAAAGAAATTGTCAATCAACTGTGCAAAAGCAATAATCATAAAGGTATAAGAAAGCTTATGTAAAACAACATCACTAAAGCCTTCTCCGAGATTACTAGTCATTACTAAGAGCATCATAATGACGCCTCCAATTAAAGGTCCTAAATAAGGTATCAGATTTATAAGCGCGCATAAAAAGGCAATAACCACAGCGTTTTCAACACCAATGATGAGTAAACCTATTGTGTAAATTACAAACAAAATAAAAATTTGAAAAAATAATCCAACAAAATAACGTGATAATAAATCTGAAATTTTTTCAATAGATCGTTTCGTATTTAACTCTTTGTTATTAGGTACAAACGTTAGTATACCTTGTTGGAACAAGTTGTTGTCTTTTAAGAAGAAAAAGGCGATAAATAAAACAGACATCAAACCAATACTAAAACTTCCCAATCCAGAAACGATACTATTTAGAAAGTTAGGTATGATACTATAATCCATACTTGACAATAATTTAGATTCTTTAATAGCCTGTTCTGCATCGATATGATTAATTTCTAAATAGGCAATAGTTTCGGTATATAAAGATTCTATATTGCTTTTAAGTTGTTCTATGTTTAATAAGGATAAGTTTTGACCTTGCTCTACTAAAAGTGGTATTAATAAACTTATAATACCAGCAAAAACGCCTACTAAAAAGATCATTGTTGCAACCACAGCAATGGTATTATTGAATTTGAGACGTCGTCTTAAAAACATTACAATTGGTCTTCCAATAAGTGAAATTACTCCAGCAATGAGTAGGTACACAATGACAGATTGTATTTGATATAAGAAATATAGAATTAGTGATACCGCGACAATAACACCAACAGCTCTTAGTATTCCGTAGGCTATAATTTTAGAATTCATGGAGTAAATATATAAAGACTTTAATTAAGACAGTTGAAGTTGTTTCGTTATTTCATACAAAGCCACACTAGTTGCTTGAACGACGTTCATACTGCTGTTTTGACCAAACATATCAATATGAACAATAGCGTCACTTAAATGCAATACAGCCTCTGAAACTCCAAAATTCTCATCACCAATAATTAACACAATGGGTATATGCTTCGGAAAATTAAAACCTACCAATGCCTCGCTTTTTGATGTGATTTCAAGCGCTATGATGTGATAACCTTGGTTTTTTAAATTAAAAATTACTGCAACGACATCGCTTTCCTGTCTATAGTTTACTGATTTCTCAGTAGCTCTAGATGTTTTTGTCATTTTCCTACCTAAAGGGATTTGGTCTCCACAAAATATCAACTCTTGAACTCCAAACGCATCTGCAGTTCTAAACAAACTACCAATATTTGGTGCATTAGTTACATTCTCACAGACCAGTGTGATTGGGAATGTTTTATGGCTGAAGTTAGTAGAATAGTGGTCTAGTTGCATTTGTGTTGTTTTGTAAACTTAATTGTAATTAGTGATTTTATAATTCAATAAGCTCATAACCTGAAGAAAAGTAGTCATCGTTAATGCAATCATAAGACCTATGGTCATTAGAAACGCCAGTAGTATATGTGTGTTTATTAATGTTAGATAATGGGATTGTTAACAAAACGACTACCATTAATACAGCAATACTGTTCATGATTATTCTTTTTAGTTTCATTATAGTTTAATTTGTATGAAATGCGTGTCCACAGTTATTTAAAGACGTACCATTATACAAACCAAAACAATCTGTTATTCCTGCTGGTTTATAAGATTTAAAATTACATATTCCAGTAGTATAGCTGTGCCTATTTATCTCATTTAATGACTGAAAAGTAAAAAGTAGAACCAAACCAAATGCAACTACTTTATATCGTAAACTCATATTTTAATTATTAATTCTCAAAAGCATATTTCACAATATTTGCACCCATTTTTAAAGCTTTTTCTCTTACATCTGCTGGATCGTTATGAACTTCAGGATCTTCCCAGCCATCCCCTAGATCGCTTTCAAAAGTAAAAAGTAGTACAAGTCTGTTTTTATACAAAAGACCTAACGCTTGTGGTCGTTTCCCGTCGTGCTCATGGATTTTTGGCAAACCAGCAGGGAATTTATAGGCTATATTGAAAATCTTGTGATTTTTAGGTAATTCTAGTAATTCGAGATTGGGGAATACTTTTTTGAGTTCTTTTTTGATGTATGGCTCCATACCGTAGTTGTCGTCAATGTGCAAGAATCCGCCAGATATTAAATACTTTCTTAGGTTTTCTGCATCCGCATCAGAGAAAAATACGTTACCATGGCCAGTCATGTGGAGCATCGGGAATTGAAAAATATCAATACTCCCAATCTCAACAACTTGAGGTTTGGTATTCATTTTGGTCTTAATATTAGCATTACAGTAGCTAATAAGATTGGGGAGTGCTGTAGGATTACTATACCAATCTCCACCACCTTTATATTTCACAATTGCTAAATCTTGAGCACTACTGTTGATTGCAGCTAAGCCTAGAAAAAGCGTTAAAGCGATTGTATATATTTTAAAATGTTTCAAAATTATGGTCATATACCAAAAGTAGAAATTAAACAGATGAAATGTAATCTTTTAACTTTATTTATAACATCTTTATTTTATTATTCGGAAATAGTTAAAAAACAAATACATAAATTAGTATAGCAAAAATCTAGAATTACTAAAATAAAAATAAATATAAAAAATTGATTTAAAGATAATTAGATATATCTATATCAATTTATACTTCATTAATGAAAGCTACAGAATGACATGCAACAATAGCAGCAGTTTCTGTACGTAAACGGGTATCACCAAGTGTTACAGGACTAAAATTATGTTGAATTGCTAATTCAATTTCTTTAGTATTAAAGTCACCTTCTGGACCAATTAATACAGTGATGTCTTTGTTTGGGATTAGACTTTGTTTTAAAGATTTTTTAGTGGTCTCTTCGCAGTGTGCAATATATAATTGTCCAGTAGATTCTTGAGTTATAAATTCTTTAAATGAAACTGCTTTGTTGAGTTTAGGTAAATAACAGTTTAAAGATTGTTTCATAGCAGACTGCAAAATTTTCTCATAGCGGTCTGCTTTTATGATTTTACGTTCGCTATTAGCGCAAATAATAGGCGTGATAGTGTCGATACCAATTTCGGTAGCTTTTTCTAAAAACCATTCATACCGATCATTCAATTTGGTTGGTGAAACGGCTAGATGAACGTTGTAGGTTCGTTTAATTTGTTGCTCGTTAGACTTTATTTTGGCGATACAGTTTTTCATATCTGCTATCATGATTTCCGATGTAAATAGCCATCCATTTCCATTTGTAATATGTAAAACATCACCGGTTGATTTGCGTAATACTTTTACAATATGTCTGCTTTCATCTTTAGAAAAGCAAATCTCAGTATCATTTTTCGTTAAGTCTTTGTTGTAAAAGAGTTGCATTATCGTCTTGGTTCGGTCACTTTAAGGACTTTAGACTCCTTGATTAATCGCTTGTTTTGTGTAATTAAAACCACGTAATATGCTTTGATGTCTGGTATGTCTATTTTAAATATTTCACCGGTACTGTGAGTACCTTCTACAATAGGTTTTTCAAATTCAGGATGTAAATCCCCAGTGGTAAACCAGCCTAAATCACCGCCTTGTTTTGCCGAATTATCCATAGAAAATTGCTTTGCCAAGTCTTTAAACATATAGCCATCTTGATATTTCGCTATGACTTGATTTCTAAGAATATTTATATCCTTAATCGATTTTTTATTACCATCCAAATACACACAGCTTACTCTGTAGTATGGAATCTCGTTCTTCTCAATAACCTTATAATACGTTTTTTGAGGTGCGTCTTTAAAGTATTTTTTAGAACCTATACTCATCTTTAGTATGTCTTCTGCCATACGAGTTTTGTGTTTTTCTTCATTAAACACTATAACTTTACCCTTCACGGTTTTATTCTTTTTAAAGAATATGTTAACATCATCAAGTGTTTGAATAGAATCTAAAGATTTTTCGAAATCTTTTTGAGCAATAAGCATAGAGCTTGTGAAAAGGAAGGCAGTAAAAAGTAGATTTTTAAGCATAGTTTAGTTTATTGTATAATTTGATTCAAAAGTAATGGCTTGAAACGCTTATAAAACGGTTTGATAATGAAGTTTTTAAGAAATAATTGTTTATAACTATAAATTCGTTTTATTTAACCGCAATCATGCTAATTTCAACATTAACAAATTTAGGTAAATTAGCTACTTCAACAGTTTCTCGTGCAGGAGCAGTTTCTGCATCGAAGTATTTACTGTATACCTCGTTAATATGACTAAAATTATTCATATCACTAATAAATATAGAAGATTTAATGACGTGATCAAAAGTCATATCTGCAGCCTCTAATACAGCTTTCAAATTTTGCATGACTTGTTCCGTTTCCGAAGTAATAGAATCTAAAATCAATTCCCCAGATGTTACATTAATCGCAATTTGTCCTGAAGTATAAAGGGTGTTGCCAGATAAAACTGCCTGATTATAAGGTCCAATTGGAGCAGGTGCATGAGGTGTATTAATTATTTTTTTCATCTGTATTTGGTTTTTTATTTCAAAATTTGAAATACTATAATCTAAAATATTTTTGAGCGTGATAATGATTCTCCCATACTCATGTTGTCGGTTGAATTATAATTGTTGATCTGCTCGCTTACGTTTATCGTACTTAAGATCTTGGAGTAAGCTTGATTTAATACCGATAAAGAAATTCCATTGGTTATTTGGTCCAAAAGGAACCCAAGAGAAATTCATACGCCAACTCAGTAAATCGCGTTCAAATCGTAATTGTGTCTGCGTAAAACCTCGATTTACAACATCATAACCAGAAGAGGCGCCAAAAGACCATTTTGGTGACAATTCTATATCCCCAGAAAACATTAAAGAGTGACTGCTTATGGCGTTTTGTCGAGCAGCATTACCATAGTTAACAACATATGCCATTCGTAAGCTCCATGGTATTTTAAAATTATAAAGCTCTGATGGCTCATCATCTTTGTCTTTTGTGGCATCGTCATCACTTAAACGCTGATCTGCAAAATCTTGAGGTTTTCCAAATAAATCATCTGAACGTCCACCACTTCTAAGATTATCTTGCATAGCAGCATCATCTAGATCTCCATTACCTTCAAATGCTTCACTAGAAAGAGAATAGCTAATGTTAAGACTGGCAGAGGTGAGTCTAAATAAACTGCCACCATTCTCAATATTAAATGTGTTAATTGGTCGGTTGTTATTGTCAAGAGCATAAGGGTCTAAAACCATCCCAAAGTTAATATTCATTTTGTCGTTTAGGATAGTTGTACCTCCAGAAACCCGCAATGGACTCCATCTTAAACTATCGCCAGCAAAATTATAGGAGGTTTGAAAGTTAAGATTGTCTAATAATTTAATTTTTTTTGGCTCTGTAGCTGTACTGTCGCTATCACGAATTTTAGCCTCAAAATTATTTCCTAATGAAAATCCCATTGTACTTGAGAAATTTTGGTTTGGTGTTCCAAATAATGAGCCTTCAAATCTTGTGAATTCACGCTCTTGTTGATCTTCAATATCGCCATCTGCATTTGCGATTTCAAATGTATCGTAATATTGATCAAAAGCAGGATTGATATTATAGCTTATAGATGGTCGCATTACATGTCTTACTTGTTGTATTAATGACGTGCTGCCTTCTTTTCCAAACATACCATAAATAGTTGTACCTATATTTGCACCAAAATTATAAGTAAAAAAACGGTCAAACCCGTTTACATCTTCGGTGATAATAGTGCCTTCCTCATCTTCAAATTTATCTATAGTAGTAAGTGTCCAAGCTTCTTCTAAATTTACATTAGCACCCACACTAAAATAATTAAACACTTTGAAGTTTGTAGAGACAGGTATAGAATGTAAAGCGCCTACTCGTGCATCATCAAACATTTCAGCTTTAAAAAATAAAGAATCTGTAGTTTCAATCCTGTTTTCTCCTCTAACGTTATATTGAAAGTTTATATTTTGAATAATTCCATTTTTGCTTCCAGTTTTAGGAGCAAAAGGAAACACTCTACCAACACTTGCTTGTAATGTTGGCAAGGTTAAATTAATGACTTCTGTATTTGTGTTTTGAGAATGTGTAGCAGTTACATTCATATTAACTTGAGGCTCTCCTTTAAATGTTTTGGAGTAAGATACTGAAGATGCTAAAGTATTATTAAGCGCACTCGCTAAGTTCAATTGATTTATAGACTGTCTAAAAAACTGACTACTCCCTAAATTCACAGATGCTGAAAATCTTGAACTCGGATTAGACTTCACATCTTGGCTGTGAGACCAACGAAAATTGTAAATAGTGGATTTAGAAAAATCAGGAAAACCAGGTTCGCTATTAATTAAATTTTCATATCTAAAACTTAAGTTTCCTTGAAATTTATACCGTTGTGCATAATTAGTTTCTAAACGTAAACCATAACTTCCATTGGTATAATAATCTCCTAAAACCGCTAAATCTAAATAGTCGCTAATTGCAAAATAGTACCCACCATTTTGCAAGAAATAACCTCTATCATTTGCTAATTCTTGACCTGGAGTTGGCATAATAACACCAGAAGATTGCTTTTTTGTCATTGGAAAATACGCAAAAGGCAAGCCAATTGGCGTAGGTACATCGTAAATAAACAAATTAGTAAACCCTGTAACCACTTTTACACCAGGCACTACTTTCGCAGTTCGCATTAAAAAATAGTACTCGGGATCATCAAGATTCTCTGAGGTTGTGAATTTCCCATCTTTTATAAAAAGGGTTGAGTCATTTTCTCTTTTTGTGACTGCTGCTATTATTGTTCCGCCACTTTGCTCTGTTTTAGAATTAAAAATGATGGCCTTTTTTGTAACCGTATTAAAAATAACGGAGTCTGGTTCAACCACACTTGGTCCCTGAGTAAAAACAGGCGCTTGAGAATAGTTACCCAAACTGTCTTTAAGACGACCTGCATACACTAAATCTTTACCATGACTAATAACAATAATCCCTGATTTGATATTCATGTCACCGTAATTAACTTCGGCTTCATTATATAATGTCGTTGTGTTTTTTCGCTGATCTAGTTTGACATAATCTTTGGCTGTATAGTCAACGATACCTGTTAGAAATTCTTTTTTCTTCGGAATAGAATCTATCTTAGTACTGTCTGTTTCTTTTAAATTTTCTGGAGTATTCAGTATCTTGCCAATATTAACGACAGTTGTATCTTTAACAACAGTATCACTTTTTATTGTAGGTTTTATTGGCTCCTTAGGTTTAGGCAATTCTTGAGCCAAGCAAAACATGTTAATAAACATGGTAAAACTTAGGGTAAAAAGAATGTGTAAGCTTTTTGTACGCAATGCTTTTAAATGTATTTTTGCTAATGTATGGCTCGGTTTTTGAATTCCCAAAATTACATAGATTTTTTATGATTAAATTATAATTCAATCAATTTATAAAAAGTATGATTATACTAAAGTTTTTAATAAACCACTACTTAAAATAAATCGAGTTGATAAACCGTTGAACACGTATGAAAACGACATTATATTATCGTATAGTATTAGTAAGTTTCTTATTTACCAGTAGTTTAACATCTGCTTACGCCTTTCAAAAAGACAAGAACAAATTTGTTGTGGTCATAGATGCAGGACATGGAGGACATGATTCAGGCAATATAGGAAATGGTCATAAAGAAAGCACTATAGCGCTTAATATAGCTCTTAGAGTAGGTGAGGAGCTGCAAAAAAATAATGATGTCAAAGTTATTTATACGAGAAAAAAGGATGTTTTTGTGACCTTAAGAGGTCGTGCTAAAATTGCTAATGATGCTGATGCAGATTTGTTTGTATCTATACATTGTAATGCGCATCATTCACAAGCTTCAGGCACTGAAACTTTTGTGCTAGGTGTTGCTAATACAAAGCGTAATATGGAAATTGCGAAAAAAGAAAATGAAGTTATTTTTCTTGAAGCAGATTATGAAAAACACTACGAAGGTTTCGATCCAAACTCACCAGAGTCATTAATAACATTGAGTTTTTTGCAAGAAGAATACACCGAGAACAGTATTAAACTAGCTAGAATGGTTGAGGATAATTTTGAAAAAGATCTCAAACGTAAGAGCAGAGGTTTAAAACAAGCCAGTTTGTGGGTGTTACACAATACGTATATGCCAAGTGTACTAATTGAGGTTGGGTTCTTAACGAATAATGCCGAAGGTAAATTCTTAAATACCAAAGCAGGTCAAACAAAAATGGCTTCGGGTATAAAAAAAGCAATATTTGATTATAAAACGTATATCGAGCAAAATGTAGGTGAAGATATTTACCAAGGATCTGGAATTGATACTGATCGTATAGAAATCAGTGGCGAGTCACAAATCATTAAAAATGTGGTTTTTAAAGTTCAAATTTCAGCTAGCTCTAAAGAGATAGCGCCAAAGTCTTATAACTTTAAAGGATTAACAGAAATTTCTAGAGAAAAAGCTGGCAGCATATATAAGTATTATCATGGCTATACTTCTGATTATATTAAGATAAAACAAATGCAATCTAGTGCACTGTCTAAAGGTTATAAAGACTGTTTTGTTGTCGCTTATAAGGATGGAAATAAAATTGATGTTTCCGAAGCAATAAAATCAGCGTCTAATTAGAAACATTCTTTATATTTTTATTCCTAATTTTGTGTAAACTCAAAATTGTAAAATTTGAAAATTTCAAGAGAAATAAAAACAGCTGTACTCGTACTTTCGGGTGTTTTGCTAATGGTTTTTTTAATCAATTATCTCAGTGGTGAAAGTTTGTTTGATTCTAACGACGCCTATTATACTGAGTTTGATTATAATGCTTTGACAATGGCATCACCAGTAACAGTAAAAGGTAATAATGTAGGTAAAATACAGGAGATTATTTATGATTTTAAAACTGGCAAAACAAGAGTTTCATTTAAAGTTGATGATCAATTAAAATTTTCTAAACAAACAAAAGTTAGACTTTATAAAACGGGTTTAATGGGTGGCAATGCTCTCGCAATTGTTGTAAGTAACGAAGGGGAAGCAGCTAAGGCTGGTGATTTTTTAGTTTCTGAGGTAGAAGAGGACCTCATATCGAGTCTTAGTAATAACTTCTCTGGTGTTAGTGAAAATCTAGATGCTACATTATCATCTGCAGATTCACTTTTGGTTCATTTAAACACGATGGTTCTTGATGAATCGGATAATGGAATCAAAAGTGCCATAGCAGAGTTAAATGCCACGATGAAATCTTTTAAAACGTTGTCATACTCTGTGAATTCAATGGTTAAAGAAAATGATGAGAAACTAAGTGCTGTACTTAACAATTTTGATGTCATAACAAAAGATTTAGCAATTATAACAGGTGACCTAAAAGACGTTAAAATATCAAAAACAGTGGCTAATTTAGATAATACGTTGTTAACGGTGAATAATTTAATGGCTAGTATAGAAAATGGAGAAGGCTCAATGGGCAAACTATTAAAAGACGAAGGTTTATATCAAAATTTAGAAGGAGCTGCTTTACAAATGAAGCAGTTATTAGAAGATATGAAGTTAAATCCTAAGCGTTACGTTCATTTTTCTGTATTTGGAAAAAAGGCTAAAAGTTATGATGCTGACGGAAACGAAATAGAAGATAAGGACTAATAAATCAACTATATATGGGTGTTTTACCACAAATAATATTCGCCATAATACTAATCATAGGTATAGGGTATTTTGCTAATAACGTTAGAAAACTAGCACGTAATATTAAACTTGGTCATGATGTGGACACAAGTGATAATAAGTCTCAACGTTGGAAAAACATGGCTATGATAGGCTTAGGCCAGAGTAAAATGGTAAGGCGTCCCATCGCTGGATTTCTCCACGTTATTGTATATGTAGGGTTTGTTGTTATTAATATAGAAGTCTTAGAAATCATAATTGATGGCTTAACAGGTCAACACCGTATATTTTCGTCAGCAGGTGAAATCTATGATATTTTAATTGGCACGTTTGAGCTTTTAGCATTTGCTGTTCTTGTTGCAGTTGTGGTGTTCTGGATAAGACGTAATGTCATAAAACTGAAACGTTTTATGAGCGCAGAAATGACAGGCTGGCCTAAAAGCGATGGTAATATAATCTTGTATTTTGAAGTGGTATTGATGGGTTTGTTTTTAACCATGAATGGTGCCGACTTACAATTACAGCTTAATGGTGCAGAAGGGTATAGCACAGCTGGGTCTTTCCCAATAAGTCAATGGCTATTACCTCTCTTTGATGGTTTATCTAATGCAACTGTAATCACAATAGAAAGAATTGCTTGGTGGTTACATATTACCGGTATTTTAGCCTTTTTAAATTATTTATATTTCTCAAAGCACTTGCATATATTACTTGCATTTCCAAATACGTTTTACGGAAAGTTGAAACCTCAAGGTCAATTCGATAATTTAGAAGCAGTTACCAAAGAGGTTAAAATGATGATGGACCCAGAAGCAGATCCATTTGCTGCAGCTCCAGAAGGAGTAGAAGATGAAATGCCAGCTAAGTTTGGTGCTAGCGATGTACAAGATTTAAGTTGGGTTAATTTACTAAATGCATACACTTGCACAGAGTGCGGTCGTTGCACTGACGAATGTCCTGCCAATCAAACAGGTAAGAAATTATCACCTCGAAAAATCATGATGGATACGCGTGATCGTCTCGTAGAAGTTGGTAAAAATATAGATGCTAATAAAGGAGTTTTTAATGATGATGGTAAGCAACTTTTAGGAGATTACATTACAAATGAAGAGCTGTGGGCTTGTACAAGTTGTAATGCTTGTGTTGAAGCTTGCCCAGTGAGTATCGATCCTTTAAATATCATTATGCAGATGCGTCAATACTTAGTTATGGAAAAAAGTGCAGCGCCAATGGAACTCAATAATATGATGACCAATATCGAGAATAATGGAGCACCTTGGCCATACAACCAAATGGACCGTTTAAACTGGAAAGAAGAATAGATGTGCTTTTGTCTTCGGAAATATCAACTCATATTTATTATCAGCTTTTTAATAAGCACAACGGTCTTAGGCGCACAATCTTACAAAAAAGATTCATTACAAATTAAAGCATACACGCTAACAGAATATCGTAACGGTGAAATTAAAAGCGTAAAATTAAAAAAGGTAATTTGTGAGTATTGTACAGCGATCCAAAAAGAAATTATTGGTATTGAAGTTGTAAGACGAGCAAAGATTGAAAGTCATGATCCCAAAAACAAATTAAAAAATGGCGACAAGAAACTTGCTATTTATATACGAGTTGCTAAAAAGGATTTCGCAGCGATTAAAGAGGAAAAAGAAGACTAAGTTTAACTAAAAATAGATTTCAAAATTAAGAGACATCTTATTATGCCTTTTAAATAAGAAACAAAAATATAATTATGAGCGAATTACTCAAAGTGCCAACTATGGCAGAATTTATGGCGGCTGGCAAAAAACCTGAAGTATTATTTTGGGTAGGTTGCGCAGGAAGCTTTGATGACAGAGCAAAAAAGATAACAAAAGCATTCGTTAAAATACTTAATAAAGCTAACGTTGATTTTGCAGTATTAGGTACAGAAGAAAGTTGTACAGGTGATCCTGCAAAACGCTCTGGAAACGAATTTTTATTTCAAATGCAAGCAGTGACTAATATTGAAGTTATGAATGCTTATGAGATCAAGAAGATTGTTACTTCTTGTCCGCATTGTTTCAATACCATTAAAAATGAATATCCAGGATTAGGTGGTAGTTATGAAGTGATGCACCACACTCAATTTTTGAAATCTTTATTGGATGAAGGTCGATTAACTATAGAAGGTGGACAATACAAAGGTAAGCGCATTACATTTCACGATCCTTGCTATTTAGGTCGTGCAAACGGTGTGTATGAAGCACCGCGTGATCTCATAAGAAAACTAGATGCAGAGCTTGTAGAAATGAAAAGTTGTAAATCTAGAGGTTTATGCTGTGGAGCAGGAGGTGCGCAAATGTTTAAAGATGCAGAGCCAGGAGATAAAGAAGTTAATATAGAACGTACAGAGCAAGCATTAGAAGTGAAGCCACAAATTATAGCTGCTGGTTGTCCATTTTGTAACACAATGATGACAGATGGCGTTAAAAACAAAGAAAAAGAAGGCGAAATAGAAGTGATGGATATTGCAGAGTTAATTGCAAATGCTCAGGATTTATAACTTATAAATCAAAAGCTTCAAATTATGAACAAAGCAAAATCACCATTTAAAACATCTCTGAAAATTGGTGTATTCAATGGTTTATTTTTTGCTTTGGTAATGGCAGTGTTTGATTATATTGATAATAAACCATTTTTGGTCAAGCAATTTTTATTTTATCTCTTCTTTTTTGGACTTTCTATGGCCTTATGCTTTAGGTTCAAATACACTAAAACAAAATAATAAATGGCAACTATTAACAAAAAACGAATTATCACAGCAGGCCTCATTGGTGGTACTATATTTTCAATCGTTGTCACCTTATTTGACTATTTTTTTGGAAGAGAATTTTCATGGTCACGATTTGTGTTCTACTTTGTTTTTGGATGTTTGATGTACGGTTTTTTAACGTATCGTAATTTTAAGAAATATAATAAAAATAAAAATTTGTAGCTTTATCTTAGGATAGTCACTGAGAAATCTAATTGTAAACCTGTAATATGTTTATTAATCAACAAGTTGAAATTGATACACTTCCGCAGATCTCTTCTGTTGAGCTCAAGCCAATATCAAAAAATTATTTTATGATTATTATTTTAAATAAAATAGTAATATATATCATTATCACTGGTGTTTTCGTTGCAGCAAAATTCAAAATACAAGAAGAAGCGTTTCACGATTACTTTTTTTATATCGTAGGTATGGTAATCATTGGCTGTCTATTAAATGTTGTTGTATCACTTTTAGCGTTTAAAAAAAGAAAATATGCCATACGCGATAAGGATGTTATTTATTCTAAAGGGCTCATTGTAAACTCTATTACAACAGTGCCAATATCTAGAATCCAACATATAGAAGAGTCTCGCAGTTGGTTAGCACGACAACTTAATCTTGCTACATTAAAAATTTTCACAGCAGGAGAATCTGGTAGCGATTTAAAAATTGATGGATTACCTCAAGAAGAAGCCAGACAGATAAATGATTTTTTAAGTACTCGAGTGAATGAAAATAACTGATTTCTCACAACCGATTAGGCAATCACCAAAAGGAATCATTATAATTTTTGCATTTAATGCTTACAACTTTGTTAGGCGCTTTTTTGTCTTATTCATTGCCTTCGGAATCTCACTCACTAAGAAAAAAACATTTGCCAATATTACACCCACGGTAATTTTTATAAGTATTGTAGGCATTCTAGTGATCTTACTGGTTTTAGCAATATTTAAATACTTAAATTTCAAATTTTATTTAAGTAAAGATGAATTCCATTTATCAACTGGGATTGTAAATAAAGACAAAACGAGTATTCCGAAATCAAAAATTCAGAATGTTTATATTAAACAGAATTTCTTACAACAAATAATCAATGTAGTCTCTTTAAATATAGAAACTGCGGGAGATAATAAGTCTGAAATCTCCATTAAAGCTCTAGATAAACCGACAGCATTACAATTAAAAAGGGAACTCTTCAATAAATCTAAACTTACTGAAACCCTTGTTGCAAATGCTACAACAAATAATGTATTCTTTAGAGTGTCATTAAAGCGTCTCTTCTTAGAAGGGATTTCTCAAAATCATTTAAGAAGTTTTGTTGTTATAATGTCATTTGTTTTTGGGTTGTATTATGAGTTTAAGGATTATTTTACAAGTTTACAACTTAAACAACGGGTAGAAGAATTGGGGCATTTAGATGACGAAAACTTTATGAATATTATTATACTTAATGTTGTGTTTCTTCTTTTTGCGATACTGATCTCACTTCTATTTTCGGTCATTAAAACAGTGGTAACTAATTTTAATTTAGAAGTCGTTGAAAACCAAAAAACAATAGAGATTAATAAAGGTTTATTCAATAAAGTTTCATTGAGTTTAACGCCAAGCCGGATTCAAAACATAGTTATTAAAACAAATTGTATTAAGCGTTATTTTGGTTTGCATACGCTCTCTGTAAAACAAGCCATGGTCAATGTTAAGCAGCGTAAAAATTTTGTAATCATTGCCTTAGAACAAAATCAATTAAAGTATTTGGTAGACCGGCTTTTAGTTAATTATACAAATAATGTTGAGGCATCAAAACCTAAAGCGTATTATAAGCTTGTTTTGGCTTTAAATGTGGTTATAATAGTATTAATAATTAATATTCCTGGATTTTTTATCTTCGGAAATATGATGTGGTACATTAATATTGCGTTGGTAGTATTTTCAGTCTTTTATGTATCTACTGTTTATAGAAAAGCATACTATAAAATTGATGATGGTTTTGTAACTGTTGGAAGTGGGTTTATTGACAGCACAACAAACATTCTAGAAATTCATAAAATACAATCAGTTAAACTGAAACAAACTATTTTTCAAAAACGACGGTATATTACGTCTGTAATTATATCGACAGCTTCTAAGTCTGTTAAAATCCCATATGTTTCAGGAACCGAAGCACACTTAATTTATGATTACTTATTATTTAAGATAGAATCGCAAGACAGAGATTGGATGTAAAATTGTACTTTTGTGATCATAAATTTAAAAATTATGCTAGTCGATTTTAATACACTTCCCGAGGAATCTCGTATTTGGATTTACCAATCCAACAGATCCTTTTCTGAGGAAGAACTTTCAGAAATAAAAGAAAAACTAAATATCTTTATTGAGAATTGGACTGCTCACGGTAGTGATTTGCAATCTGGTTATACTATTAAATATAAGCGATTTATAGTTATTGCTTTAAATCAAAACATAAGCAATGCAACTGGCTGTAGTATTGATGCTTCGGTACATTTTATTCAACAATTAGAAAAGGATTATAACGTTGATTTAATGGATAAAATGAACGTTTCCTATAAACAAGGTGAATATATTGCTCATAAGACATTGCTAGATTTTAAGAAAATGGCAAAAGACAATGCAGTCTCTAAAAACACCATTGTATTTAATAATTTAGTAGATAATATTGCGGAGTTTAAAGAAAACTGGGAAGTTCCTGCAAGTGAAAGTTGGCATAGTAGATTCGTAAAATAATAGACCTCTAAGTGAGTACAAATGAATAAAAATAAAGACGCGGTCTTAAAAGAGTTAGAGGAAAACATCATGTCTAATGAAATTTTCTTAGTGAATATTTCGGGACAGGATAAACCCGGGTTAACCTCAAGTTTAACTAGTGTTTTGGCTCAATATGATGCTAAAATATTAGATATCGGACAAGCAAATATTCACGATACCTTATCGTTAGGAATTCTATTTGAAGTTCAATCTGGGGCCAACTCGGCTTCGGTTTTAAAGGAATTATTGTTTAAATCTTATGAACTGGGAATTACTGCAAAATTTAGTCCAATAACTTCAGATAATTATGAAAGTTGGGTTAAACAACAGGGTAAAGATAAATATATCATTACCATTTTAGGCGAAAAATTATCGGCCGAGCAAATTTCCGAAGTTACTAAAGTCATTTCAGAAATTAACCTGAATATTGATGCGATTAAAAGACTTACAGGGCGTATTTCGTTAATAAATAATGACGATTACCCGCGTTCATCGATCCAGTTATCAGTTAGAGGTAGGATTGAATGTAAAAAAGAGGTGACTAAAAAATTCATGCAAATTTCGAGAGATTTGAATGTAGATATTGCTTTTCAAGAAGATAATATATATCGAAGAAATAGGCGTTTAGTATGTTTTGATATGGATTCTACATTGATTCAAGCCGAAGTTATTGATAAACTCGCCGAGTTAGCCGGTGTTGGTGATGAAGTAAAAGCAATTACAGAATCTGCAATGCAAGGGGAAATTGATTTTAATGAGAGTTTTAAACAACGTATGAAATTGCTTAAAGGCTTGAGTGAAGATGTACTGCATGACGTGGCTGTTAGTTTACCGATTACAAAAGGTGCAAAACGATTGATTGATACCTTGAAGAGTTACGGATTTAAAACAGCAATTCTATCTGGTGGGTTTACCTATTTTGGGTATTATTTACAAAAGGAATTGGGTATGGATTACGTCTATGCCAATCAATTAGAAATCAAAGATGGTCTTCTAACAGGTGGCTATATTGGCGATATTGTTGATGGTAATAAAAAAGCTGAATATCTTCAATTAATAGCTGATAAAGAAGGTATAAATATTAGTCAAACCATTGCTGTTGGCGATGGAGCTAACGATTTACCGATGCTTAATCTAGCGGGATTAGGGATTGCATTTCATGCGAAACCAAAGGTTAAAGATAGTGCGCAGAGTTCTATATCTAGTATGGGATTAGATGGTGTGTTATATTTGTTAGGATATCATGATAGGCATAT
>JAWUWM010000103.1:0-19526 GCA_034111845.1 Psychroserpens sp.
CAACTCAGTCCAACAGGAGCAGGCTGGAATGGTACCTACAACGGTAACCAACTTCCAACAAGTGACTACTGGTTTGTGATAGAGTACAACGAGCCTAATACAGGTGACCGTAAAGAGTTTAAAGCTCATTTTACCCTGAAAAGGTAATTATTAAATAAGTTATATTGAAAAGGCTACTTTATTAACGTAGCCTTTTTTGTTTTTGAGAATTCCTTGTTTTTCTTTGATATGAAAGACTTTAAATATCTACTTAAACTATAAGTGAATTAAGAGTTAAATTCATACTCTCGTTCTACTTTACAAATTCTTACTTTGTACCAATTATACCAATCAGCACGTCCTTTTTGTTGAGCGATTAAATGATCATTTTGTTGTTTCCAGTTTTTTATAGCGTCTAGACTTTCCCAGTAACTTACTGTAATCCCAACGTCGTTTCTGGCACTTTCAATACCTAAAAAACCATCTTGTAGTTTGGCTAAGTTTTCCATTTGGTTGGCCATTTCATTATAACCTTCAATAGTTTTAGTTTGTGTAGAGGTGAAAATTACTGCGTAGTATGGATTGTTATCTTTATTCATAATGCGGTGTTCTTTTAAAATTAATGGTACTAATTAATTTTTATATCCTATTTAGGATTAAATGATCTATTCAGTATGAAATTATCTTCCTATAAAACAAAGGAAGGTTTGTATTTTGTTATTTCACTACCTCAATCCAACGTCCTTTATTTCTCACAAAGAAATCATTATCATACATCGCTTCGGCTTGTGTTCCTGGAAGATAATAGGTACCTAAATACGCTGCGTTGAGCATTACCGTGAACACTTTTTCTCCGCTATTATTTCCTCTTCCTCCTATATCGAAATAGAAATTCACACGATCATCACGAATATCAGTATAGCGCGCTTGACTTGTTGTGGTATCTCCAAAATCTGTGAATCGTGTATTTACAATCTCCCAACCAGACGGGAAAATTTGCATTAACGCCACATCATATAATCGATTATTTCCTTTATTACTAACGGTAATTTTCGCTACAATATCTTGGCCTTGCTGTAATTTTTTAACATCTAAACGATTCCCGTTAAGATCTTGATAAATGACTGAAACTCCTAATCCACGTTGTTCAACCAACTCCTCACCTAATGCTAACTGACCAGAATTGAAAACCCTAACATACACTAAATTACCAATACTATTTTGAAGTTTTAAAGCATTAGAGCCATCCGTAACGATAAGTTCTCTTTGTGCAATTGTGCTTTTGGTGGTTATCGTTTCGGTTTTACCATTAAATGTGTAAGTTAAACTCATGTCTTTTCCTCCGTTGGCTTCAACCAGTTTTGCCATCGCTAATAAACTATACGCTGTTGTTTGCGTGCTCATCCATTGGTCACTTGATAAATCTTTAGCAATTTGCTCTGCAATATCACGTGCTTTAGGGTTTTTGGTAATGATCATTGTTTCTAAAGCCATTGCTCTATTGCGATTTACAGAACCATACGTGTAGTAATTATACTTTTGAGGTTTGAAGTTTATATTGGCTCTATTTGATAATTTCTCACTCGCTTCTTTTTGTCCAGCCAATGCATACGCAGCAGCTAATCGCCATTTTGCTTCATTAGAAATTTCACTAAATTCTCGCAACCTGTTCATCGATGCTAGATCGGCATTTCCAGCTAAAGCTAGTGTGTACAATCTATACGCCTGAGCTAAATCTGAATTATAATTTCTATAACTAGGTCTCCAATCACGCGCTGCCTGCTTTTGGTATCGCAACCAATTACTTTTATAAGTAAGCGGTAAAACAAACCCTTTCTTCTCCGCTTCTATCATAAAATGACCTGCGTAACTCGTTCCCCAATCATTGGCAGTATTTTCTCCAATCCAATAGCTTAAACCTCCATCTGGTCTTTGAAAATTCCCTAAACGCTCGATTCCGTTTTCTATATTCGCTTGAATTTCTTGTTTCTTCTCATACTTTAAATCGAAAATATCACTTAAATATAACTGCGGAAATACGCCAGACGTCGTTTGTTCAACACATCCATGAGGATAGCGAATCAAATACTCCAATCGCTTAGAGAAATTCATTAGCGGAAGCGTTGAAAATTCAACAATAGCGGTATTTGTTCCGGGAACGCCAAAGGTTTTAAATTCTAATATTTCCGAAGCATTAGCCTCCAATTGTCCACTTTCGTATTTTGAAGTAATTGGATTTGGATTCGTAACATCAAGCTCTACTTTGTAGGTTGATTTTTCGCCATTTCCAGTGGCAATAACTTCGACAGTATTAATGCCTTTAGCTTTTGAAACATCCAACTCAAAAAACGCCATTTTTTCATCAGGCTTTGCAAATTCGAGTTTTTGAGTAACACTACCAACAACTGAAATTCCATCACTTAACTTTAAGCTTAAAGTCACATTTTTCACCTTAGATTCCATAGCAAATACAGTAACTGGAAGGGTTACCTTTTCTCCCGGACTTAATTTCCTCGGAAGCGTTGCCAACACCATCAGCGGTTTTTTGACCTCTACAGATTTGTCTGTGCTACCATAAGCTTCGGTTTCGTTATTTCCTGCTATAACCATCGTTCTCACAGCTCCAATATAATTTGGTAACTTAATTTTGTGCGCTTTACGTTCTCCTGCTTTTAACTCAAAGGGTCCTAAATACGTCACAACAGGCTTAAAGCGATTTGCTTTCTTTTGCTTTCCTTTTGCGGCACTGCCGTCACCACCAATGGCAAATACCTGATCTATACTTCCAGAATACGCGCCAATCACATCATCAAAAATATCCCAAGTTTTTACACCAAGTGCTTCTCGAGAATAGAACTCAGACCATGCATTAGGTGTTTTAAAACGTGTTAAATCGAGCAAGCCTTCCTCAACCATCGCAATAGTATAGGTCATGGCTTTTTTGTTTTTTTCTGATATGAAAATCTCAAACTCTTGTTCTGGACGCAAGACACTTGCCATTTGCAGTTCTGGTTCTAGAATTGTTTTAGGATCTTCAACTAAAATTGGAATAACACCATACAAACGGATTGGCAAATCATTACTTGTAATCGCATGAGGTTGTAATAAAGAGATATTGACAAATACGTTTGGCGCCATTTCCGAAGTAATAGGAATAGAAACCGTTGTCTCTCCTTTTTTAGTTTTCACCCATTTGTAATCAATCACATCAGATCCATTTTCTATACTCACCAATGCACGTCCTTCACTTCCAGATGGGAATTTTATTTTTGCAGTTTCTCCAACACTATAATTGTCCTTGTCACTAGCAAACACGAGCATTTTAGCTGCTTCTTTATCATTTCCTGTTGACATACCAGACCAGTTTTTGTAGAAATAAGCTGTTCGACCAGTCGCATGACCACTTACAGGATCATAAATTCTAATGAGGTAACGTCCTCTGTCATCTTCAGGGATTTTGAGTGTAAATGTTGTTTTCCCATTTGCTCCTGTAGACGCTTTTTGATCTAAAACAGGTCTGTGGTAACTACTAGATACGTAGTTTGATAAGTTGTCGTAAGAGGAGTTCCACCACCAACGCCATTCTACTTTATAGACTTTTATTTCAAGGTTATCTCGTTTTATAGGTTGTCCATCTTTATCTACAACCACAAGGTCAAAGGTTTGATTTGTATCTGTAAAATAAGACCCATAGTAATTACCTTCAGGAGATTTTAAACCAACATAAGACTCAAAAGGCGAATACTGTTTTGTAAATGCATCGAGAGAAAAATCACCTCCATTTTCAAAGGCTCTCACTAAAAATTGTGCGTTGAGCATTCCTGGTGCATTTTTACCAATATCTAGTTTTGTGTTGATGGTTGCTTTTCCGTCTTCATCAAGATTACCTTCAAAGATATTGAGTTCTTCGGTATTAAATTGACGTGTAGGATCATTAAATATGTATCCTTTATAGTTTTTAAAGTTTGTGTACGATGCATTAAATTTTGCCTTAACCTCTGCTTTAATGTTTTTTGCAGGAGCACCATGTAACCATTTTACATCGAGCGTTCCCTCCAGAAGCTCTGTGCTAGAAAGAATTTCGTTTTTAAAATCAATTTTTATTTTTAGACGGTTAGGTTTTACCGTTTCAACTTTTAAAGCTTTATAAAACTGTGCACCACCAACAGATACTTTTGCGTTGTAGTTTCCGGTTTTTCCTTCTTGGGAGGTTGGTACAATAAATTTGAAGAAATTGTTGATGTTATCGGTCGTTACGTTTTTGTAAATTAGTTTTCCGTTAGGATCTGTGACTTCCATTTTTACAGGATGACCTTCAGGGAGTTCATTCGCTTTATCATTCAACATAAACGTTAAAAACAAAGAATCTCCAGGTCTCCAAACACCGCGTTCTCCGTAGATGTAGCCTTTTAATCCGCGTTGCAATTTATTTCCTGAAACATCAAACTTACTTAGAGATAGAGAATTTCCGTCGGTAAGTCTCATATAACTCGTGTTGTGGCCTTTAGTTACAATGGCGAATGAGGCATGTTTATTAGCTTCATAAATAGCTAAACCTTCACTGTTTGTAGAAATAGATCCAATTTCCTGCTGTTGAAAGTTGAATAATTTAATCGTAGCATTCTCTTCTGGATTGGTACTTAGAATATTGGTAACCGCAAAATAATAAGTATTGTTTGCGCCTTGTTTTGCAATTACGCCCAAATTTGAGGCGATTAAGTTTTGTGCGACAACACGATTATCACTGTAGTATGCATCGTTGCAAGGATTATCTCGTTGCCTCCAATTATGGCTGTAGTTTCGGTATCTATACGTGCGATTATCCCAATATTCTTCCTCCTTTAAATCGTCATCTTCAGTGGGTGTTTCAGTAGAGTCACCGTCATAATAATAGTCGTCTTCATAGTAATAATCATCATATTCGTCGTCCTCATTTTGAGAACCGCTCGGGTTTGCTTCACAATCATAAAGCGAATAGTTTTTATTGTAATCAATTTCTATGCGATAAATGGCACCTGCGTCGGCTTTAAAAAACTGAGACAAATCAATGCTATAGGCCTTCCATTTACCCGAGTTTTCTGCTGCAGATTGTAGTTGAATTGTTTGTTTTGCAATACGACGACCAACGCGTTTGATTTCGTTTTGGTTGTTACTGTTTAATGGGTTGTCTTGTAAAAATTGTAACACGTTATCTTCAAAAATCTTGATCACTCTAACATCAACAGCACTTAAATTAACTGCTTCAAAATTGAATTTAAGATCATTAGAATTTGGTAGAATTGTTCCATTACTAATGAGTCGAGCCATAGGTTTTATGTCTTCAAATGATATCACTTCAGAAAATGGCTGCTTCAACTTATAACCATCTTCATTTTTAATACCTTGAAATACATCCACCTGAATATTACCAACCAGTTTAGTGTTTGGATAAACTTTTAAGACGTTACCTATGACCACAAATTTTGGTGTCGCAATGCCTTGGATAGTGACTAATCCATCAAAATTTTGTTGGTTTTTAATTGGATCAGAAAAGTTAATATATAAAAATTGTTCAGGTGTTTTATAAGGTTGAACATTGACAATTTCAAAATTATTTATTCCTGGAATCTGGATTTTTTTCTCACCTTCATTGTCTGCTTTTATAGACTTTCCATTCCATTTTATTAAAATTTCAGAATCTTCAACTAAACGATTTATGCTATCAATTCTAAATTCAAATTGATTTGAAGCCTCGTTAAGTTCGTCGAATTCTAGTTTTAATTTTTTTCCATTTTGAGAGGCTTCAATAAGTTTTTTTGCGTCTTCTATAATAATCACATCTGCAGATTTAATAACTGCTTCTAAATATTGCCATTTTTTGTTATATGATTGTAATGCATTGGTATTGATACTAAAATTAGGTGTGATAGTTTTAAATTGAAAGACATAATCCTCATAATTTTTAGGCATGTTTTTATAGATCTGATCCAATTTGACCTTGACCTTATATTCCGTTGCTGGATCAAGATGTTCATCTGGTGTAAACACTAATGTATGTTTATTTAAGACTGTTAACTTTCCATCTGTATGAGGTGAAAGACTCACAAGGTCTCCTTCTAATTCTTGACCTTCTTCCCAGCTTTCAATAGCATTTGCAAAATTAATTTTGATAGGTTGAGTAATAGATTGTAAACCAGATGAGGTATAACTTATATAGTCTCTAAACTTAAATAGGTTATCTATTTCTTGCGTAATGGTGTCTTTCTTTTTACAAGAAAATAATAGTGCTAAACAGAAAGTGACGGTAAAAAGATGTTTTAGTTTCATGATGATATGTGATTAATGGGTTTACGCTATTCTACTAACAATTTGATAGTGGGATACAGTAAATTTAACCCATAAAAAGCGCTTTATTTACAAGCTTGTTTTAAGTGTTCTAGATAAAATAGAATTCGTTGCTAATGGGATAGAATTCGTCTTTTAGGAGCATTAATCTTTATAAATCCCAATCTCCAATTCACCCTTATCATTCATCGTGGCACGATACATACCAGCAGTATTAAACTCAGCAACCATATTTCCATTTTTATCAACTGCAACAATACCACCATCACCGCCAAGTTCTGGTACTTTATTTTGAATGACTTCGCGAGCAGCTTCTTTGAGTGACAATCCTTTGTATTGCATTAGTGCAGAAATATCATAAGCCACCATAGCACGAATAAAATATTCTCCCCAACCTGTGCTTGATACAGCACAAGAATTATTATTAGCATACGTTCCAGCGCCAATAATTGGCGCATCTCCAACACGCCCATAACGTTTATTGGTCATTCCTCCAGTTGAGGTTCCAGCTGCTAGATTTCCGTTTTTATCCAAGGCAGCGCAACCTACGGTTCCAAATTTTGAGTCCTTAATTTCTGGATCGTAAAAGGCTTGTTTGTCGTTATGGTCTAGCTCGACTTTTTCTCTTTCGATAGCTCGTTTTAGGGATTTAAATCTATTTTCAGTATAAAAATAAGAAGGCTCTACGATGGTTAGTCCTTGCTCTTTTGCATAGATTTCTGCACCAATTCCAGCCATCATCACATGTGGTGATTTATCCATAATGATACGCGCCAAATTAATTGGGTTTCTTACTGTAGTCGTTCCTGCAGATGCTCCTGCATTTAGTGTGTTACCGTCCATAATAGAGGCATCAAGTTCATTGGTTTCTGCATTTGTGAATACAGCACCTTTCCCTGCATTGAACAGCGGAGAGTCTTCCATAATATTAATTGTTTTTTCAACTGCGTCCAAACTACTTCCTCCATTTTTTAAAATGTTATAACCTACTCTAATGGCTTCTTCTAGCTTTGCTTTGTAGGCGGCTTCTTTTTCCGAAGTCATATTCTTTTTAAGAATGGTACCTGCACCACCATGAATGATAATGGCGAATTCAGCTTTCGTTTCTTTTTGTTCTTCGGAAATATCTAACATACTACCTTTTGCAGTTTCATTAGCATTTTTGTCAATCTCGCCACAACTAAAGCATAGATAAAATAATAGTGCAAAAAGGAAGGTGTATTTATTCATAATGAATGGTTTTTAAGTGCTTTAAAGTTAAAGTATTCGATAGGTTTCATCTAGAAAAAATGATAAATTATTAGTAACTTCGCAGGATAATTTAATAAATCATAAAAATTAAGCATATATGGAAGCAATTGCTACCGATTTCGGAATAAAAGAGGCTTTACAACAATTAGGTGTAAAGGATATTAATGACGGAACATCTACAGGTTCAAATAACTTTTCTAATGGAGAGATTATAGAATCTTATTCTCCTGTTGATGGTAAATTAATAGGAAAAGTAAAAACAACAACACGAGCAGATTATGACAAGGTTATGGACGCAGCAACAACTGCATTTTTGTCTTGGAGAGATAAGCCAGCGCCACAACGTGGAGAAATCGTTCGTCAATTTGGAAACAAATTAAGAGATTTAAAAGAACCCTTAGGAAAATTGGTATCATATGAAATGGGTAAATCGTTACAAGAAGGTTACGGTGAAGTTCAAGAAATGATTGATATCTGTGATTTTGCTGTTGGATTGTCAAGACAATTAAACGGTCAAACAATACCATCAGAACGTCCTATGCATGTTATGAGAGAACAATGGCATCCAATTGGAGTTGTTGGTATAATTTCTGCTTTTAATTTTCCAGTTGCAGTTTGGGCATGGAATACTTCCTTGGCATGGATTTGTGGTGATGTTTGTGTTTGGAAAGGTTCTGAAAAAGCACCTTTATGCTCAATCGCTTGTCAAAATATTATTGCAGAAATCTTAAAAGAAAATAATTTACCAGAAGGAATCTCTTGTATCATCAATGGAGATTACAAAGTAGGTGAAATGATGACAAAAGATCATAGAATTCCTTTAGTGTCTGCTACAGGTTCTACAAGAATGGGAAGAATCGTTGGAGCAACGGTTGCTGAGCGTTTTGGAAAATCTTTATTAGAATTAGGTGGAAACAATGCGATCATTATTACACCAACTGCAGACTTAAAAGTTGTAGTTCCTGGTGCTGTATTTGGTGCTGTTGGAACTTGCGGACAACGTTGTACGTCAACAAGACGATTAATTATTCATGAATCTGTTTACGATATAGTAAGAGATGCTATTGTTGGTGCTTATGGTCAATTAACGATTGGTAATCCTTTAGATGAGAAGAATCATATTGGGCCATTAATTGATCATGACTCTGTAAACACATATTTAGCTGCGATTGAAAAAGCGAAAGCTGAAGGTGGAAACGTATTAGTAGAAGGTGGTGTTTTAGAAGGTGAAGGTTATGAAAGTGGTTGCTATGTAAAACCAGCAATTATTGAAGCTGAAAATCATTTTGAAATCGTACAACATGAAACATTTGCTCCTATCCTATATTTAACTAAATATTCTGGAGATATAGAGAATGCTATTGAAAAACAAAATGGTGTTGCACAAGGATTATCGTCTGCTATTATGACAAACGAATTGAAAGAGGCTGAGAAATTTTTATCTTACGCAGGTTCAGATTGTGGAATTGCAAATGTAAATATTGGTACTTCTGGTGCAGAGATTGGTGGTGCTTTTGGAGGCGAAAAAGAAACAGGTGGTGGACGTGAGTCTGGATCTGATGCTTGGAAAGTTTACATGCGTCGTCAAACAAATACAATCAATTATTCTGATGAATTGCCTTTAGCGCAAGGGATCAAGTTTGATTTGTAGAAAATAAATTAAGATATAATTTTTAAAGCCACTTGAATTCAAGTGGCTTTTCTATTTTTATACTTCAAAAACTTACTACTGCTTTTCGGCGGAACAAACGTTTATAATTGATAATTTAAATGTGGATGAATTTTAAACGCGATTAACAGTGCAGTTCTATCCTAATCCAGTAAGTGATAAATTAACTATTTCAATTAGTGAGTGCATTCAAAAGGTTACAATTAATACTGTTTTAGGTGAAAAGTTAAAGACTATTTTAATCGACGATTTGAAAGATTTTAAGATAGACTTTACGAATTATGAATCAGGAATTTATTTCATGTCTTTAGTGTCTAGTCATGGAGAAGAAATTATAGAAGTCATTAAAAAATAGGAATTCTATTATCCATAATAATGACCTTTAGTAAAGAAATTAAGTTTAACTCATAAACTATAATTTATAACAAAACAAGCATAAAAACCGTTTCAATTATTGAAACGGTTTTTATACTTTCATCTTTGGAATTAGTATTGAGCGTATATAATTAAACCTAATGCCGATTATTACCTCTAAAAGTTATGAAACCTCGTCACATACAAGATTTAAATGGGAGAACTGGTTTTGGTACAACACTAAACAGACTTAGTGACTTACCTAAAAAAACAAAGACTAAGTTGTAGATACGTTATTTTTTGATTCGGAAAATGTGACTGATTTGATGATTAAAACTTCAGAAATAGATCACCTCATAACAAAATCATTACTTAACGCAAAGTCATAAGAAAGAGAGTTCAGAAAAATAAGTAGAGAAAAACTTAAAGATTTTAACGCTCATTGGAAATCAATTAAAGAAACTAGGTTTTTATAATGAGTTGTCCAGCCTCTCATATTTAGACGATGAGCGTATTTTGAATAAACCTTTTTCTACATTAGACTTTATTTAACTCTACTAAATAAAAAAACCTTACTTCATTTTCGACAAATCGATTTTGAAATAAGGTAATTTGTAATTGATTAATAGCACTGCTAAAATCGGAAAATTCTAACAAATTCTTCAAAAAAAACTATGGGTGGTTACAAAAACTGTGTGAATGGTAGATTTGACGCTTATTAAGTGCTATAAATATTATTATCCCTAAAACTATTGAAAATAGTTTTAGGGATAATGTGTTAGTATATAAGCCACTGACTTTATTAAAAAAAAAGCCTCATTTCGTTTTCGACAAGTCGATTTAGAAATAAGGCTTTATATAATTGATTAATAGCAAGACGAATATCGCAATAATTATAGATGCGTAATAATAAATACTATAACTAGCGATAAAAAAGGTTCTGACGCAGTTGTTTGCAAAATACTTCGATTAACTGTACTTGATTTTACGCAATATTCTAGTGGCTTCTTGGTAAGATTTGTAAACGATTTCACTATGAGATTTTAAATACGGTTTTGCTTCGTTTAATTTGTGAATGGCATCATGAAATAGGTTGAGATAACATAGTAAATAGGTTGCTGGTAAGTTCTTTAAATCAATATCTTCGTTTTTATTGAGATTTAAACCCTTTTTTAATTTTTCTAATAGCGTATTGTTTGCATTGTAAATATGATGTAATATTTTTTTATCAAACTGGGGTGGTTCAAACAGTAAATTGGTTTCAATATTATAATGGGCGTTATCCTCAAAATGAATAATTGTTTCTTCTAATTTATAATGTTTCATTTCATTTTGAAGACCTAAATTGACATATTCTATAATCTTAAATGTATCATCATCATAAGAAATGGATACTTCATCAAAAGTTGAAAAGAACAAACGTACTTGCTCATTAACTAATTCTATATCCACTCTTGAGAAAAAAACATTGCCTTTTACCGTTTTCTTTTGTCCAGACCAACATAACACAAAATACTCTTTAAAGACTTTATGTTGAGGATTGTAATCTTTGCGCATCTTCATAAAATCAAATACACCATCTAGTGTGTATTCAATGTTATTTTGAGAATGGGACTCTATGGCAGCTACGATTTTAGAATTTACATCTTGAATTGTTATATCAAAAACCTTTGGCATACTTATGCTTCCGTCTCTTAAAAATACTGAGCCTCCATAATATTTCCAGATGTTTTTTCTTAGAGACGTAATTTGGTCAATAGGTCTAATAGTTACTAAACCAACTACTTTGTCTTCTGATAAATGTGGAAATGGAATATTCTCATACTGCACGATTGGTGGGTTACTTAAATAGGCATTAATGAGGTTTTGAATTTTACTATCATCAAAAAAGTTGACACCAATAATTTTATTGTCTTCATCTTCAACACCAATAACAATAAAAGAGTTGTTTTTTGGATTACTATTTGAAAGTGCGCAAACGTGTTTTAGAAACTTGGCTTTACCTTCTTTATGTGTAATATCAACTTTTCGTTTTTTATCATAAAAACTGTTCTCATCATTGTGAGCGAGTAGGTTTTTGATAAGAAGTCGTTTATTAATCATAACACTCGCTGCGAAGGTAGGACTCTATTTATTTATATGTTTTCATTCCAAAACTTGGGAATATTTTTTATTTAATTTTTAGTTTCTCCAATAATAACTCCAAAGTTACCATCTAATTGTGCCCGTTTTTTCTTGGGTAGATAAGTTCTAGAGACATAATCGTCAATATATTCTGCAATAGTTTCGGCTTGGAGTAGCATAGTATATAAATGGCTGAGATTATGATCGTGCCTACGCTTTGAATGGTAATGAGTTTTTATCTCGTCCCAATATGAAGAAACCACTTGTTGATCTTCAGTATGATTTGAAGCCAAAGAAATCCATTCTTGTTTCAGCCAATCTATCATGATTTTTTATTTACAATTGTAGAATTTGCTTGTGCTGTGCAAAACATAAGTATATCTGCAATGTTAACATGAGCTGGTCTTGAAACAGCGAATTGGATAGCCTCTGCAATGTCTTCAGGTTGTAAGGCTTTGTATCCTTTATATACGTTGTCTGCAGCAGGATCACCTTTATATCTTACTTGAGAAAACTCAGTTTCTACCAAACCAGGATTAATGGCTGTTACTTTTATGCCGAATGGGTTTAAATCAATCCGCATCCCTTCAGTAATTGCTAGGACTGCATGTTTACTGCCGCAGTACACATTTCCTTTTGGGTAAACCTCTTTTCCTGCAGACGACCCAATGTTTATAATATGACCGCTTTTACGCTCTGTCATTTGAGGTATAATAGCTCTGCTCACATATAATAATCCTTTTACGTTGATATCTATCATAGCATCCCAATCGTCTAAATTCCCTGTTTGGATGGGATCTAATCCATGAGCATTTCCCGCATTATTGATTAGGATATCGATGTTTTGAAATTCTTCTGGTAAGGACGCAATAGCTTCAGCAGTTGCCTTTTTATCGCGTACATCAAAGTTGAGCGTATGCACATTAGTGTGTTTACTTAGCGCTTCTTTTATGGTGTCTAAACGTTCTTGACGTCGTCCGCAAAGAATTAAATTAATTCCGTGATTTGCAAATTCGTGAGCTGTAGCTCTACCAATTCCGCTTGTTGCTCCTGTTATTAGTGCTGTTTTTTTCATTTGTCTATTATTCTTGCGATGGCAGGAATCTTATTAATTAGTTACCTCTTAGTTATTAAATTTAATTACTTCCAATATTTTTCAATAAATACTGCAAAGTATTTTGCGCCACTTCAAGACTTTTAAAGTCCAATATAAAGATGATAGTTCTCAAGTTGCATGTTACTTATCTTGTAATTTTTCTATTTAAATAGGCATACATCTTACTTGCAATTAATCGGTAAAATTTCACTTTTTTTTCAGTTTATAATGGTTTATATGCAATTCATGTATAAAAATAGTCAAATCTATAATAATGAAATATCATTGTTTAAGATTTATCAAATGTCCCCATATTATGAAAACCTTGCCTAAATTTAAAATTCTTGTTATATCTGTATTAACGTTATTCTTAATGACGAGCTGTTCTAGTGAATTAGAAACAGAAACATTTGAAAGCAGCACGCTAGTAACTGTCAAATTGCAAGGAACACCAAGCGTATTTCATAAAGCAAATTTAGAAGTCATAGATGTACAACTTCGCGTTTTAGAAGACGAATCTAACCCAAATGCATGGGTGAGTTTAAATACGGTGAACACAGGAATTCATGATTTAACAAAAATTACTGATGATACAGTTGTGACTTTAGTTGATTTTGAAGAAATTCCATCTGAGTTTATCTACAACATTAAATTAGTATTTGGAGATAGCAATACGGTTGTTAAAAATGGTTTAGAATATGTTTTGGACATTGCTCCAGAGTTTGACAATGCTTCTGTGAATATTGTAGGAAAACAATTGATGTCTAATAAGGTATATGATTTTGTATTAGTGTTTGATACTGATGAATCTATTAAAATATCTTCGGAAGGTACTGCAAATTTAAACCCAAAAATGTCTACAGAAATGAGACTTTTTAATCTCTATTAACTATTGATTTTAAATTGATTTCATCATCATAAAATTGGTAAAGGCAACACATTACGTGTTGCCTTTAACTTTTAACCAAATGTTAACAGCAATTCAGCAAAAATTTTAACAATTTGCGTAACTAAATTAAATAAAGTTAATCACAGCGTTTAAAACATATAGATAATGGAAGAAACTGGAACAATTGACATTAAAAGCATCAATGAGAAAATAGAGAAAGAAAGTGCTTTTGTTGATTTATTGATGATGGAAATGAATAAAGTCATCGTCGGTCAAAGACACATGGTAGAACGTTTACTTATTGGACTTCTTGGTAGAGGTCATATTTTATTGGAAGGCGTTCCTGGATTAGCAAAAACATTAGCTATTAATACATTGGCGCAAGCGGTTGATGGAAGTTTTAGTAGAATACAATTTACACCAGATTTATTACCTGCTGATGTTGTAGGAACCCTAATCTATAATATGAAGATTAACGATTTCTCCATAAAGAAAGGACCAATTTTCGCAAACTTTGTTTTAGCAGATGAGATTAACAGAGCACCAGCTAAAGTTCAATCAGCTTTGTTAGAAGCCATGCAAGAAAAACAAGTTACTATTGGTGATGAAACCTATATTTTAGACAAGCCATTTTTAGTTATGGCAACTCAAAACCCAGTAGAGCAAGAGGGAACCTATCCTTTACCAGAAGCACAAATTGACCGTTTTATGTTAAAAACGGTTATTGACTATCCTAAAAAAGATGAGGAGCAACTCATTATGCGAGCAAATCTTAAAGGCAATTGGGCCAAAGTAAATCCAGTGGTTTCTGTTGCTCAAATTTTAAGAGCTCAGGAGGTTGCTCGAGAAGTCTATATGGATGAGAAAATTGAAAAATATATTCTCGATATTATTTTTGCGACACGTTATCCAGAAGATTATAGATTAGCAGATTTAAAACCATTAATTTCTTTTGGAGCATCGCCTCGCGGAAGTATTAATTTGGCTACTGCTGCAAAATGTTACGCATTTATAAAGCGTCGTGGTTATGTCATACCTGAAGATGTTCGTGCAGTAGTTCATGATGTGTTACGACACAGAATTGGGATTACGTATGAAGCAGAAGCTGAGAATGTAACTTCTGAAGATATCATCAATAAGATTGTAAACGAGATTGAAGTACCATAAATGAGTGAGCCGTATTCAGTAACCAGTCTTCAGTACTTACTTGAATGTGAAAACTGACTACTACACTGAATGCTATTTATTAATTGCTTACTGAAGACTGCAAACTGCACACTGAAAAATGGATACTAAAGAACTCTTAAAAAAGGTACGAAAAATTGAGATTAAGACACGACGGTTGTCTGATCACATATTTGGAGGCGAATATCATTCGACATTCAAAGGTCGTGGTATGACTTTTTCTGAAGTTCGCCAGTACCAATTTGGTGATGATGTTCGTAATATTGATTGGAATGTTACTGCACGTTACAACGAACCGTATATAAAAGTTTTTGAAGAAGAACGGGAATTAACGATGATGCTCATGGTTGATATTTCGGGTTCTGAGTTGTTTGGAACAGATGAGCAATTCAAAAATGAAATTGTTACTGAAATTTCTGCAACACTGGCATTCTCTGCAACACAGAATAACGACAAAATAGGTCTCATCTTATTTTCAGATGCGATTGAATTATATATTCCGCCAAAAAAAGGACGTTCTCACGTGTTAAGAATTATTAGAGAACTCATTGAATTTAAGCCAAAAAGTAAACTCACAGATATTTCCGCAGCTCTTAAATTTTTATCCAACGTGATGAAAAAGAAAACCATTGTGTTTCTATTAAGTGATTTTATTACGGATGATGACTATAAGCAAAATTTAAAAATTGCTGCAGGTCGTCATGACATTACAGGAATTAGAGTTTATGACAAGCGCGAAGAAGAGATTCCTAATCTTGGGATGGTGCAAATGCAAGATGAAGAATCTGGTGAATTACTGTTGGTCAATACGGCGTCAAAACAGGTGAGAACCAATTATAGTAAGTATTACAATGAAAAAATTGGCTTTTTCAAAGAAACATTTACGAAATCTGGTTCTGGTACAATTGATTGTCGTGTGGATGAGAGTTATGTGAAAAAATTACTAGGCTACTTTAAAAGACGATAAGAAAAGTTAGAAGTACGAAGATAGATTATGATAATAAAAGTTGAAAAATTAAATAGTAATGCATACATGGCTTCAAGCTTCAAGCTTCGGGGGTCATGCTTATTGTTTTTCCTACTGTCTTTAGTCTCTTTCGCTCAAGTCACATCATCAATTGATACCACAAAAATTAGAATTGGTGAGCAAATTACGTTCAAGGTATTGGTTGAATCAGATTCTACAGATTTAGTTGTGTTTCCAGAAGGTCAAACATTTATGCCTTTGGAGATGATTGCCTCTTTTAAGATAGATACTACTAAAAATAACAACAAATTTCAGCTTATAAAAGAATATGCATTAACGCAGTTTGATTCTGGTGCTTATACAATTCCGAAGCAAAAAATAGTTGTTGGCGATAACATATTTTATACAGATTCATTGCGTGTTGAGGTTCAAACTGTCGCTGTAGATACCACGAAACAAAAGCTTTTTGATATTAAACCAATAATTATTGTTGAGAAAGCGATGAGTAAATGGTGGTTGTACACGCTTATTGGTTTGTTGGTACTAGCCTTAATTGGTTTTGTGTTGTATTGGTTTATTTGGCGTAAGAAGCCACTTTCCGAAGAAGAAAAAATTGCATTACTTCCACCTTATGATAGAGCTAAAATGGCTTTAAAGAAATTGGATGAGAGCGATTACCTTCAGAAGGAAGAACTAAAGGATTACTACTCAGAGTTAACCTTTATCATCAGGAAGTATCTTGATGAGAAAGTATATGACCGTGCGCTTGAAAGTACTACAGATCAATTGGTAGATCGTTTAAATATACTTCGTGATGGTAACCAAATTGAGTTGAGTACTAATGATATAAAAAATATTGAAACCATTCTCAAACGTGCCGATTTGGTGAAATTCGCAAAATCAGCACCAGATGTCGAACTTGCTAGGTTAGACAGGAACACGATTGATATAGAAATTGATCAAGTCAAAGAAGCATTACCAGAACCAACCGAAGAAGAGAAACTACTAAACGAGAAATATAGAGACGACCAAGAACGGAAACAGAAACGTAAAAAGATTTGGCTTACCGTTGCTGCTAGTATTTTAATAGTTATCGCGACGTTTGTAGGTTTCGGACTTAAATACGGTTTTAAATATGTCGTTGATACGATTACTGGTGAAGAAAGTAAAGAGTTATTAGAAGGTAAATGGGTGCGCAGTGATTATGGTATACCGCCAATTATGATTACAACTCCAGTGGTTTTAGAACGTATTGACTTCGAGCTAGCCGATGAGTTAAAGGATAAAATTTTAAATACATCGTTTAGATATTTGTCTACTTCAATTGGTATTGATATTCAGGTGAGTACAACAAAGTTCACCTATACAGACGAAGAAAAAGAGCAAGCCTCTTCAGATGAAGCTAAAGCAAGAGAATTGCTAGTAGCTTCAGAAAAATACATCCAAACACTAGAAGCTAATGGGGCAACAAATATCACCGTTAAAAGAGAACAGTTTATTACTCCCAATGCAGCCGAAGGGTTTAAAACCTATGGTACTTTAATGTTGCCTTTAGATGATGGAGAACTTGTACCTGCAAATTATAAGATTATACTATTTAAAGCAGAGAATGTAAGACAACAAATAATTTTGCAATGGAGAGGCGATAATGTTTACACTGATGAGATAATAGAACGTGTTTTGAATTCTATAGAACTTAAAAAACTGGAAGAGTAATGTTGGAAGGGATAGAATTTTTAAATAAAGAGTTTTTCTGGTTGTTTTTACTACTACCATTAGCAATTTTATGGTATGTTTTTAAACAAAAACAACAAACTGCAGAACTCAAAATGTCGAGTATTAAAGGGTTTAAAGTTGGGAGTTCTTTACTTCCAAAATTGCGTCCGTTATTGTTTGTATTGCGATTAGCAGCATTATCATTTCTTATCGTTGCACTGGCCAGACCACGAACCTCAGATGAGACGACAAAAACAAAAACGACAAAGGGTATTGATATCGTAATGGCCATAGATGTATCTGCAAGTATGCTCGCAAAAGATTTATTACCAAATCGTTTAGAGGCTTTAAAAAATGTGGCTTCAGAGTTTATCAAGGGTCGACCAAATGATAGGATTGGTTTGGTAGAATATGCAGGAGAGAGTTATACTAAAACGCCAATTACAAGTGATAAAGCGATTGTGTTACGCTCGCTTAGAGATATAAAGTACAACACGATTATAGAAGGAGGAACCGCAATTGGCATGGGATTGGCAACCTCTGTAAACCGTTTAAAAGATAGTAAAGCCAAGAGTAAAATTATTATTCTGTTAACTGATGGTGTCAATAACTCTGGATTTATAGATCCAAAAATTGCTAGTGAACTCGCAGTAGAATATGGTATTAAAGTCTATACGATTGGTTTAGGAACAAATGGGATGGCGTTATCACCCTATTCTATTTTACCTAACGGAAAGTTTCAATACAGAAGAGTAAAAGTAGAGATTGACGAAGCCCTTCTCAACGAAATAGCAGATGTTACAGGTGGAACCTATTTTAGAGCCACTGATAACAAGAAATTAAAAGAAATTTATAACGAAATAAATAAACTCGAAAAGACCGAAATCGAAGAGATTAAATACACGACCTATGATGAAAAATATCGTCCGTTGATTTTAATAGCTTTGTGTTTATTACTTGTCGAAGTATTGCTGAGGTTTACGGTTTTTAGAAGTTTTGTTTAGTAAGAACGTAGTGTTTAGGTTTTAATAACTAATAAACAACATACAATAAGGATGTTTGATTTTCAATTAGAAGAAAAAGTTTGGTTTTGGATTTTACTGGTAATCCCCGTAATTATCTTGCTGTTTGCTATGCTTCAGTTTTGGAAGTATAGAACGCAAAAACGTTTTTCTAATCCTAAGTTATTGAAGCGCTTGAGTCCTAATCAATCGTTGTTTAAATCTATTTTAAAGATTATCGTACTGTGTTTGGCTGTCGCTTGTTTTGCTATTGCTTTGGTCAATCCTAAAATTGGTACGAAGTTAGAAACTGTAAAACGTCAAGGTGTTGATATTGTTTTTGCAGTTGATGTTTCTAAAAGTATGTTGGCTGAGGATGTTGCACCAAACCGATTAGAGAAATCAAAACAATTGGTAACTCAAATTATTAATAACTTGGCAAGTGACCGCGTTGGGATCATAGCGTATGCAGGAAAAGCATTTCCGCAATTACCAATTACTACAGATTATGCTTCTGCCAAAATGTTTTTGAATAACATGAACACAGATATGCTGTCCTCTCAAGGAACAGCGATTAATGAGGCGATAGAGTTGGCAAAAACCTACTACGATAACGAGGAGCAGACTAATCGTGTGTTGATTATCATTTCAGATGGAGAAGATCACAGTGAAGTTGCTAGTAATATTGCAGAAGAAGCCAGTGATGAAGGCATTAGGATTTTTACGATTGGTGTTGGTGATGTAAAAGGAGGGCGAATCCCAATAAAACGCAACGGCGTCTTACTCAATTACAAAAAAGATAATCAAGGTGAAACCGTGATTACCAAACTTAATGAGGAGACGCTTAAAGATATCGCAGAAGAAGCGAATGGCGCTTATATTAACGGTAACAATACTGCAGACGTCATTAAAGAAATTAAAGACATCCTTAACACCATGGATAAAACCGAATTTGAATCTAAAGAATTCGC
>JAWUWM010000104.1:0-39370 GCA_034111845.1 Psychroserpens sp.
ATTATCAGGAGAAGAGCCTACTAGTATAGCACGACCTGAGTTAAGACCTATAAATAAATCTTGTGTCGTTGGGTTTCTAAAGCCTGTTTGAAAAGATCCACGAATGTTATGTTTATCGTTTTTATCAGCAGTATAGTTAAAAGATACTCTAGGGGATACAAAACCATCAAAAAATTCAGACTTGTCATATCTTACAGATCCTGTAAGTTTTAGTCTGTCATCCATTAATTTTTTCTGTATTTGTGTATAGGCACCAAATTCGCTGTATTCAATAGGGCCATCAAAATCAGTATAAATTGTTCCTCCTGAATTTAGTGAATATTGTCTCCAAGATCCTCCAACTTGAATTTCCGCAAAATCAATCAAATGACCAAGATTATAATTTGCATCTGCATGATAAAGTTTTGAGTTGTCGTTAAATTTAGATCCAGTAGCTACATTTCCGTCTTGAGTTACTCTGCTTAAAGACTCATCAAACTCAGCAGTTCCTGGTATTAGACGACCTGTATCTGCAGCACCTCTTGCTGCTAAATGTGCTGCATCGATTTGAGCTTCCGTTGGCGTTCCAAAAATACCTTGACCAGCTAGATTTCCAATAAATCCACCAGCATAGTCTGTAAACCACTGCCTATCACCTTTCCAATCTCTGTTTACATTAATACCTGTAAATCTTGTATCGTATGAATTCCCTGATTTTTCTGCTGTCGTGTAAATTCTTGCAAAGAAATTATCATTCCTTACTTCTAATTTGTGCTGTTGCATAAAGAAATCCTGGATAGCATATCTGTTCGCACCTTGATAAATGGTATTTCCCCTACCAAATTTAGAGTTTAAAACTATTTCAAAGTCATTAGCCCAAGGCTTAAAATGTAAAGAGAAATCTGCTTTTAAACTTTCTGCTTCATAATTCATAAGATCACGTTCTTCGTAACCTGTTCTGCTTACAGTTGAAGCACCATAATCTGTCAAAACCGGAATTGGTAATACACCTGCAGCTATTTCATCAAAATCTAAAGATGTCGATACCTCATCACCGTATGTATTTAATCCATCATAAGATGGGTCTAATCTTGTTTGACCAGGATTTTCAAAATCGGTTTGGTCTGTAGCGAACCATTCTGTTCCATTAAGAAATGATACAGAGGCTTTAGCTGCAAATTTATCAGAGAATGCTTTTGCAACTCTTACACCTGCATCAACGAAATTATTATCTCCAGCATTATCACTAGATGTTATTCCTGTTTTAGCATAAAAGCTAACACCTTGATGATCAAAAGGGTTTTTACTCGTCATAAACATAATACCGTTAAATGCATTTGCACCATATAATGCAGAGGATGCACCAGGTAGTAATTCAACACTGTTGATATCTAGCTCAGACATTCCCAATAAGTTTCCTAAAGCAAAATTTAAGGCCGGAGAGGAGTTGTCCATACCATCTACTAATTGCATAAATCGTGTGTTAGAAAAAGCAGCAAAACCTCTGGTATTAACCGATTTGAAGGTTAAACTACTCGTATTCATATCCACACCCTTTAAATTTTCAATACCATCAAAAAACGATGGCGAAGAGCTATTTTTAATTTCTTTTATACCAAAACGCTCCACTGTAACGGGAGATTCAAAAATACGTTCGGGAGTTCTAGAAGCAGAAATAACGATTTCGTCAAGTGCGCTTCCTTCTTGCATTGTAATATCGATAGTTTGTGGATTTGTCGTAACATCTTTACTGACGCTTTCAAAACCAACGCTACTTACTTCAATAGTAAATGGAGGTACTTGGTTTACAACGAGTGTATAATTACCGTCGAAATCTGTAATTGCTCCTGTAGTTGTTCCTACAACTAGAATGTTTGCACCGGGCAACGGAATACCATTATTATCGATGACTTTACCTTTCACTGTTGTAGATTGTGCGAAAGTTAAACCGCAACAAAACAGCATCATAATTTTGAAAATTGTCTTCATTTTAGGGAATTAGTTTTATTTTATTAAAGCAATATATAGAATTTAATGATACTGAAATGAAAAAAATGAAAAAAATTATGCGTGCATAGTAATTTTTAACAAAAAAAGGAGATGTTTTTTGAATAATTGATAAAAATAAAAAGCTGAAAATATGAATATCATATTTTCAGCTTTTTATTTAACATAAGACAAACTTAATTATTCTACTGTAACTGCTTTTGCAAGATTACGCGGTTGATCTACGTTTCTTCCAAGCATTAGTGCTATGTGATAGGATAGAAGCTGTAATGGAATTGTAGTTAGTAAAGGTGTCAAAGACTCTATTGTTTCTGGAACTTCAATAACATGATCTGCTAATGCCTTTACTTGTTCGTCTCCTTCTGTAACAATACCAATTATTTTACCTGATCGTGATTTGATTTCTTGGATGTTACTTACTACTTTTTCATAATGGCCTTTTTTTGTAGCGATTACTACAATTGGCATATTTTCATCAATCAATGCAATAGGACCGTGTTTCATTTCGGCAGCGGGATAACCTTCAGCATGAATATAAGAAATCTCCTTAAGTTTTAAAGCGCCCTCAAGTGCTACCGGGAAATTATAACCACGTCCTAAGTATAAAAAGTTTTTAGCATCTTTATATATAGCAGCTACTGTTTTTACGTAAGCGTCAGATTCTAAAGCTTTTTTTACTTTCTCCGGAATTAACTCTAACTCAATTAAGTGATGTCTAAAATCTGAACTTGAAAGTGTTCCTTTTGCTCTGGCTAAACGAAGTGCAATTAATGTTAATACTGTGATTTGAGTTGTAAAGGCTTTAGTTGAAGCAACACCAATTTCTGGTCCCGCGTGTGTATACGCTCCGGCATGAGTTTCTCGGGCAATAGAAGATCCTACGACATTACAAACCCCAAAGACGAATGCGCCTTTAGATTTAGCAAGTTTTATAGCAGCGAGTGTATCTGCAGTTTCACCAGATTGTGATATCGCAATAACGACATCATTTTCATTAATCACTGGATTTCTATATCTAAACTCTGAAGCATATTCCACTTCAACAGGAATTCTAACTAAGTTTTCAAAGATATACTCTGACACTAAACCAGCATGCCAAGATGTACCACAAGCAACTATAATAATTCTATTGGCATTAAGGAATTTTTTCATGTTATCCTCAATACCAGCCATTTTAATTATAGCTTCGTTTGATAGTAGTCTACCTCTAAAGGTGTCTAGAATAGCACTTGGTTGTTCATAAATTTCTTTAAGCATGAAATGTTCATAGCCACCTTTTTCTATTTGTTCAAGATTTAATTGAAGTTCTTGAATATAAGGCGCGACTAACGTGTCATCTTTTATTTTTCTAATTTTTATCCCTTTATGACGACGTACAATTGCCATTTCTTCATCTTCTAAATAAATAGCATTTTTTGTGTACTCAATAAAAGGCGAAGCATCACTGGCAATAAAAAACTCATCTTCTCCAATACCTATGGCAAGCGGGCTTCCTAATCTTGCAACTACGATTTCATTAGGCTTGTTTTTGTCAAAAACAGCAATAGCATAAGCTCCAATAACTTGGTTTAATGCAATTTGTACTGCTTTTCCTAATTTTACTTTCTCTTTCTTCTTAACATCCTCAATTAGATTCACTAGAACCTCAGTGTCTGTGTCAGATTTAAAAATATACCCTCGTTTGATTAATTCTTTTTTTAGAGATTCATAGTTTTCTATGATACCATTGTGAATAATGACTAAATCTCCAGAATTTGAGTAATGTGGATGTGAATTAACATCATTAGGTACTCCGTGAGTAGCCCAACGTGTATGACCTATTCCTAGTGTGCCTGCTGTAGAAATTTCTTTTTCAAGACGTTCTTCTAAGTCAGCAACTTTACCTTTAGTTTTTGATAACTTAATATTAGTACCATCATAAAGTGCAATACCTGCACTATCATAGCCTCTATATTCTAATCGTTTTAATCCTTTGATAATTATTGGGTAAGCTTCTCTGTGGCCAATATAGCCGACTATTCCACACATATTTTTTAGTTATTAGGATTAGGCTCGGTGAAAAATATTTCTAAATATAATTTTTTATCTTCATCGAGGGTGTTATTACCATATAAAACGGTTCCTTTCGGAGTTAATATTGAACTCACGGGTACTTTGTCATTGTCACTTGTACTAAGTAAATCATATTGAGGGAGAAGTTCTAGATTAACATTTCCAGCAATTGCAAGCCCTAGTTTTACATTTGTAGAATCTCTAAGTATTAAATTGTTGAGATGCTCTGTTATTCTAATTTTATACTTAATACCATTACCAGTAGATTCATTATCTTCTCTTTGTAGAGGGCCTAAATGACTGAGCCTTGAGAATCTCGGATTTGCTGTATTAGCTAAATCAAAGAAATAGTCTGCTAAAGGAATATTATTATTCATATCGTATATAAAAACACGGTCTGGTTCGTCATCGCTAACTTCACTTTGATTGACGTAAAATACAAGATTAGCCTCGTTGATTAGTTTTTTTGAACTCACGAAATTTCCCTCCTCATCTGTTTCTACAAATTCCTTTTTAAATCTTTCGAAAGTATTATTTAATACGTTCTCTGGTTCTAGAACATCGCCATCAAATAGTTTTATTTCCGCGATAGAACCTTGACCACCTTTTAAAAATAAATTTTCGTCTCCAGTAGTTTCATTTCCATCTGGAATTGTAAAATCGTTGGAGATAAAGTTGACTCTATTTCCTGTAAAGTTGAAGGTATACGTTGTTTGAACTCTTTCTTCACCTGCGGTAAAAGGGTCTCTAGTATAATGTATTGTAATGTTTGATGAACTAGATACCATATTTAAAAGCATTAATTCACCAGGATCACCGTCAGTATTGGGCTGTGCTTTAAAATAGATGCCTCTAAAATAATCGTTAAAATTATTGAGATTACCTAACTCTGGTTGCCCAGACATGTCAATAATTTTTTCTTGCCAGAATTCTTGGGCATCGGCATCAAATTTTATTCTCATTGCAGGAGATTGTCTAGAGCTTTCTCTTCGATCTTCGCCCTCACCTTCAGTAAGGATAATTTGGATTGGATCTGCTATGAAGTTCGGGTTCTCATATAGCAATTCGCCTTCTAGCTGTGCGTTGCTAATTATACTTGAGCCTGTTGAATTATTGGCATAATAAATTTGTGGAGTATCAATTTCGGGCGAAGTAGGATCAAAATTCCTTAAAAAATAGTCGCTCTCGTATATTGAAAGATTTATGCCAGTGTTACCAAATACAGAATCTAAGCTGAATTCTGTTCGTCCATCAGAGTCAACACCTGTAGCTGTACTGAAATAAGGTACTGTAAGAATTACAGAATCAATAACTGCATTAGTACCAAAATCTGGATCAGTAATATTTCCTCTTATTTGTGAGACAAAACTTGATGTGCTTTTTCCAAAATTCCCACTTGGTTCTTCTGTATAAATACCTAAGAGGTTTAGAGGTAGTACATTTGTTTGTACGGGATCTAATGCTTTGGTATATGCTATAACTTCAAACTGTCTTGAATTGGTGCTAAAATGTGTAGCATTATCGTTGTTTATAATATCAGAATCGATATTAGCAAAATCTTTATCACACGCAATAAGTGAGATTAGCAAAACCATTAGTAGTGCTATATGTCGCAGGGTAAATTTTATTTTTTTCATAAACTTAATTACTGATCTAACACTTGAGTATTATAAAATTCTGTATAATGCTCAGCGAAATCTTCAATTGGAAAATAGTTTAATACAGGCTTTTCTGAGGCATCGAGATACTCGTCTAATTCTTTTGACAATTCATTTGACCCTCTAATAAGAGCGTCAGAATTATCAATCGCAATTTTCATGAGATTATTGTACGTTGGTTTCTCTAAATTTTTAATCTTACTATCATCGATGTTGTCAAATTTCACTTTACCAATCATGTTCTTATCTAACGTACCTTCAAAACTTTGATTGTATACAGATGTTACAATTTTACTTTCAGTGAATAAAGGTTCGTTTTTATAAAATTCTTTTAGATATAGTGGCAGTAAAGACGCTAACCATCCATTAACGTGAATAATATCTGGAGACCAGTTTAATTTTTTTACAGTTTCTATAACACCCTTAGCAAAGAATATAGCCCTTTCGTCGTTATCACTAAAAAGTTTTCCGTCTTCGTCCGTTAAGGTTGCTTTTCTTTTAAAGTATTCTTCGTTATCTATGAAGTATACTTGTATTCTTTCCTTTGGAATAGAAGCTACTTTGATAATCAATGGCATATCTAGATCGTTTATAACTAAATTGATACCGGATAAACGAATGACTTCATGAAGTTGATGTCTTCTTTCATTAATATTTCCATAACGAGGCATAAATATTCGTATTTGACCTCCTTGTTTGTTTACCATTTTTGGAGCTTCAAAGGACATTGAAGAAATCTCTGTTTCTGGTAAATACGGCACAACTTCAGATGACACATACAATATTTTCTTATCTTTCATAAATCTTTCGTTTTTATAATTAAAAGTAAAAAACAGGCAAAATTACAAAAATTTATGCAGATTGCTTCTAAAATATTAAGTTTGCAGGCTGTTAAACTTTTGTTATTGCATGAATGTTTTTAAAAACAAAATAGATTTAAACCTTTACATAGATACCTTGAAGTCTCAAAATAGAACTTTAGGTTTTGTCGCTACGATGGGTGCCTTGCATCAAGGTCACGCTTCGCTGATAAATCTAGGGCTTAATCAAAATGATGTCGTTGTGGTTAGTGTTTTTGTAAATCCAACTCAGTTTGATAATGAAGAGGATCTTGTCAAATATCCTAGGACTTTGGAAAGTGATGTTAATTTATTGGCGATGATTTCCGAAGAAAAAATCATAGTTTATGCGCCTTCAGTAGAGGATATTTATGGTACTAACATAGTATCGACGTCTTTTTCGTATGATGGATTAGAACATGAAATGGAAGGGCGTTTTAGAGCGGGTCACTTTGATGGTGTTGGTACAATTGTGAAGCGACTTTTTGAAATCATAAGACCTGATAAGGCTTACTTTGGAGAAAAAGATTTTCAGCAACTTATGATTATTAAAAAATTAGTAGAGAAATACAATATTCCAGTTGAAGTTATTGGTTGTGAAATATACAGAGCCAAAGATGGTTTAGCAATGAGCTCGCGCAATTCGAGATTAAAACCAGCGTATCGTAAAGCTGCTCCGTTTATATTTAAAACTTTAAATACTGCTAAAGAAAAATTTGGCACTAATAGTGCTACTAAAGTCTCGGAATGGGTGACTAATCAATTTGCTAAAAACGATATATTGGAATTAGAATATTTTATTATAGCAAACAGTAATACCTTGAAAACTGTAAAAAGAAAAATAAACCAAAAATCATATAGAGCATTTATTGCTGTGTATGCAGATGATATTAGACTAATAGACAATATAGCACTAAATTAATTACCTTTGACGCATGCAAATTCAAGTCGTAAAATCGAAAATACACCGTGTAAAAGTTACAGGTGCTAAGTTGAATTATATTGGTAGTATTACTATTGATGAAGATTTAATGGAAGCCGCAAATATTATACAGGGTGAAAAAGTTCAAATTGTTAATAATGATAATGGCGAACGCTTAGAAACCTACTGTATTCCTGGCCCACGAAATAGTGGTGAGATTACATTAAACGGCGCAGCTGCGCGTAAAGTAGCTGTAGGTGATACACTTATCTTAATTACTTATGCGTTTATGGATATGGAAGACGCTAAAGTATTTAAACCTTCTTTAGTCTTCCCAAATGAAACTAACAATCTTTTAAAATAATCTTTTGAATAAAAAGGCTGCTAAAATTCTTAAAATAATAGTTCCTTTATTATTGGGAGTCGCCTTAATTTGGTATTCTTTATCAAAAATTTCCATTGATGAATTAATTATCTATTTCAAAAACGCTAATTATTCTTATATCTTTTTGGGTTTGTTTTTTGGACTTTTGAGTCATCTATCAAGAGCATATCGTTGGAAATTTATGATTGAGCCCATGGGTTATACATTGAGATTTCCAAATAGTATTATGGCTGTTTTTGCAACCTATTTGGTTAACTACACCATCCCACGAGCAGGAGAAATTACAAGAGCTACTATTTTAACTAATTATGAAGGTGTGCCTTTTGAAAAAGGTTTTGGTACTATTGTTGCAGAGCGAATTGCAGATATGATGGTAATGCTCGGGATTATTACAATTACTTTGTTTTTAGAGTTTGATTTTATTTATCAGTTTTTTACTGAACGATTTGACCCTTTTAAAATTATTATTGTCGTTTTAGTTCTAATTGTTTTGGCAGCATTTTTTTTATTATTTATAGGGAGAAGTCAGTTTAAATTTGCAGTTAAGGTACGCGTGTTCATTAGTGGCTTGTTAGAGGGTATATTGAGTATATTTAAAATGAAACATAAATGGGCATTTATGTTTCATACTTTATTTATTTGGGGAATGTATGTACTTATGTTTTATGTTACTACATTAGCAATACCTGAAACATCAAATCTTCCTTTGGCAGCCATTTTGATTGGTTTTATATCAGCTAGTTTTAGTATTGCTGCTACAAATGGAGGAATTGGCTCATATCCAGTAGCTGTTTACGCAGCATTTTCAATATTCGCAATTGCTAAAGAACCTAGTCTTGCATTTGGTTGGATTATGTGGTCTTCGCAAACCATTATGATTATTGTATTGGGCGGATTATCGTTAATTTATTTACCAATATATAATAGAACTAAATAATTTTTTACCTTGCTTCAATTAAAAGTTACTTGTCATGAATAAAACGTTAATATTATTAATTTTTGGTTGCTTTTTTCAAATGGCCACTTCTCAAGTCATTTATGAAACTATTGAGTCGTCAAAACTTGGTGAAATAAGAGAAATTAAAATTCAATTACCTAGAAATTATGATCCTGAAGGCGATATTTTATACCCTTTAATTGTGGTTTTAGATGGTGATTATTTATTTGAACCTATAGTTGGTAATGCGGACTATCACTCTTATTGGGGAGATATGCCGAAATCTATTATTATTGGAGTTAATCAATCTGAAAAAAGGAGTTCAGATTTATCTTATAGCAATACTAATTACTTTCCATCAGATGAAGGTGGTTCTCAGTTTTTCGAGTTTATAGGTATGGAGTTAATACCCTACATGAATGAGAACTATTTAACTTCAGATTTTAGAATCATTGTGGGTCATGATCAAAGTGCTAATTTTATTAATTATTGGCTGTTTAAAGAAAAACCATTGTTTAGAGGTTATATCGCTTTTAGCCCAGATTTGTCTCCCGAAATGACCAATCGTTTACAAGAGAAATTATCTATTGTTACCGAAGATACTTTTTATTATTTGGCTACAGCAGATAATGATGATAAGGACTTAAGAGAAGATATTTTAGTATGTAATATTGCATTAAGCGCCATAGCGAATACGAAGTTAAATTATAGATTTGATGATTTTACAGATGCAGATCACTACTCGCTAGTGGGTTTAGGAATACCTAAAGCAATAAACGAGATTTTTAGTTTATATAAGCCAATTAACAAGCAAGAATATCAAGAAAAAGTATTGACGTATGAAGAGGGGCCTTTTGCGTATTTGATGAAGAAGTATGAGGACATTGAGTTTTTCTATGGATTTGAAAAAAAAATAATTGAAAATGATCTTAGAGCGGTACTTGCAGCTGCAAAGAAAAAGGACGATATAGAATCTATGAAAAACTTATCTAAACTTGCTAAACGGGAATACCCAGAGTCTATGATAAGTGCTTACTATTCAGGATTGTATCATGAGATGAATGGTAATGATAGAAAAGCTTTGGTACAGTATCAATCTGGACTACTTTTAGAAGAATCAGAATTTATTAATAAAGATATATTACTAGATAAAATCTATGATCTACAAGAGTAAAAGTAATTAAATAGTGTATTTCATCGAATAAATTAGTGTTTTAACGTTATTTTAGATATGTTTACATCCCTTTAATTTAAAACCTACTTAAGATGAAGAACCCCATTCTTTTAATCTTCTCATTACTTTTTTGTGCCCAATCTTTTGCACAAGTTACTTATGAGGAATTTGAATCACGACACTTAAATACTTCTAGAGAGTTAAAAATCAAACTTCCAGATGATTATGACCCAGAGTCAGAGTTAAAACATCCTGTAATTATAGTTTTTGATGGAGAATACCTATTTGAACCTGTGTCAGGTCAAGTGAGTTATCAAACATATTTCGATGAGATGCCAGAATCTATTATTGTTGGTGTTGTACAAGGTAAAGAACGTTTTTATGATAGTTATTTTGACGAGGTTTCTGGACTTCCGATTGAATCTGGTGATCACTTCTATAAGTTTATAGATCAAGAGCTTATACCTTATATTGATTCCAAGTATAACACAAGTAAATTTAAAGTGGCGGTTGGACATGATCTAATGGGAAACTTTATAAATTCGTTCTTGTTTCACGAAACACCAGTCTTTCAAGCCTATATTAATTTGAGTCCTGATTTTAAAGGCACAATGAATGAAAATGTATCGGCTAGATTAGATTGGTTGGATAATGATGTGTTTTACTATATGGCAACAGCAGATGGAGATATTAAGTCAATAAGAGATAAGGTAAGGATAACAAACGATAATTTAAAAACCCTTGATAATAAAAACTTGACGTATTATTTTGATGAGTTTGTTGGCGATTCTCACTACACCTTGGTAAATGGTGCTTTATCTAATGCACTTGATAAAATTTTTGAATTATATAAGCCTTTGGATATTAAGGAGTTGAATGAAAAAGCGCTTTCTTATGAAGGTACGTTAGATGATTATATCTTAGAAAGATATCAACGTATTGACGATTTGTTTGGTGTTTTTAAACCTATATCCGAAGATGAATTACAACAATTAATTGCCCTGGCAGAGCAACGAGAAGATACAGAGTCTTTTTATAAACTTGGGAAATTGGCTAACAAACTTAATCCTAACTCATCATTTGGAACCTATTATATGGCACTTCATGCTGAGAAATTAGGTAAGACTAGAAAAGCTGTTAAACTATATGAGTCTGCACTTACCCTAGATGAAATGTCCCACATAAATAGAGAATTTATTATGTCTCATGTAGAGGGTTTGAAATTTGTAGAAGATGATACAGAAACTGAACTCGAAGATGATGAAGAAAACTAAACTAAGTATTTACTCAACAGACTATGTTTTTGTCTATTTGTTTGACAAATTTAAGGAATTATTTATGTCAAATGTGAAATCCAAACGCTTGGTGATTAAATTCCTTACTGCATTAAGTTTGTTCAAGGATATCAATTAAAAAATCTTAATTTAGCTGAAATTTTAACTCTAGGAGGCTCATTTCCGAAGAAAAAAATATGGCTAAATTAAAAACAACATTTTTTTGTCAAAATTGTGGCAGTCAATATTCTAAATGGCAAGGTCAGTGTACTGCGTGTAAAGAATGGAATACAATAACAGAAGAAGTTATCCAGAAACCTGAAAAGAGTGATTGGAAAACCCCAGACAGTTCTGCTAAGAGATCTTCTAAACCACTTCTAATAAATGAGATAGATGCTTCTAAAGAAGCGCGACTGGATACTCAAGATGATGAATTTAATCGTGTGCTTGGTGGCGGTTTGGTGCCCGGTTCATTAACACTTTTAGGAGGAGAGCCAGGCATTGGAAAAAGTACACTTTTACTCCAAATCTCATTAAAATTACCATATAAAACGTTATATGTTTCTGGAGAAGAAAGCCAGAAGCAAATAAAAATGCGGGCTGAGCGTATTAATGCAAATACAAGTAACTGCTATATACTTACAGAAACTAAAACCCAAAACATTTTTAAACAAATTGAGTCCTTAGAGCCAGATATAGTGGTAATAGATTCAATTCAAACACTTCATAGTGATTATATAGAATCATCGTCTGGTAGTATTTCTCAAATAAAAGAATGCACAACAGAACTTATTAAATTTGCTAAGGAGACTGCTACTCCAGTAATTTTGATAGGACATATTACAAAAGATGGTAACATTGCTGGTCCAAAAATACTCGAGCACATGGTGGATACTGTTTTGCAGTTTGAAGGGGATCGTAATCATGTTTTTAGAATACTTCGTGCTAATAAAAATCGTTTTGGCTCGACAAATGAACTAGGGATTTATGAAATGCAAGGTTCTGGTTTAAGGGAAGTTTCTAACCCCTCAGAACTATTAATTTCTCAAAAAGATGACGATTTATCGGGTAATGCTATCGCAGCCACATTAGAAGGAATGCGTCCATTAATGATAGAAGTGCAGGCTCTAGTAAGTACTGCAGTTTATGGGACACCCCAAAGAAGCGCGACTGGTTTTAATGCAAAACGACTAAATATGCTACTCGCAGTTTTAGAGAAGCGTGCAGGATTTAGATTAGGCGCTAAAGATGTGTTTTTAAATATTACAGGTGGTATTACAGTAGACGATCCTGCAATTGATTTAGCGGTTGTTGCAGCTATTTTATCGTCAAATGAGGATGTGTCATTACAAAAAGATTTTTGTTTCGCTGCGGAAATTGGCCTGTCTGGAGAAGTGCGTCCTGTTCAACGCGTTGAGCAGCGAATTTTAGAAGCTGAAAAATTAGGATTTGCCACAATTTTTGTATCTAAATACAATAAGATTTCTTTAAAAAACACACAGATTAAGATTCAATTGATTTCTAAAATTGAAGATGTTGTTGATTTGATTATTTGATTACGGTAGGTCAACTAACAGTTGTGCGTTAGAATCAGAAAACGCAGGTTGTTCTAGGGTATTCTAGCGTGTTTTTATGTATTTATTTTGTACCTCTTAGTAATTCAACTGATTTCCCTAACGTTTCATCTAAATTACCTATAATCAAATTCTTAAAGCTATAACTAATACGTAAATTCGTTGTTGGTATAGGGTGAAATGTAATGCACAAATATCTTTATATCCAATAGATGTCCCTCTAAAATCTAAACGACTAATTATATTGGTTACTAAATTTAACCGTTGTAAAATGAAGCACAAATTAATATATATAGCATTTTTAATTCTACTCTTTGCTATTCCTCAGTTTTCTTTTTCACAAGATACAGATGGTGATGGTGTTGATGATATTACAGATTTAGATACAGACAATGATGGTATTCTAGATATTGACGAGCAAGGTAGCGCTATTATTACGGGCAATGAATGTGGTGCTGAACAAGATTTTATCTTTCCAACAATTTTTACTGAGGATAGTGGTGATGGAGATTTAACTAATCATCAAATGGGTGATGTGTACAGGTTTTCAAATATTAAACCTAACATAGATGGATTATTAACAGTAGTTAATTTCAATAATGGGTTTTGTAGAGTACTTGATGACAATTCTTCTAATGCCTCTTTTTTGAAACCAGGTTTCAACTCGTCTAGCATACCTGCAGGGACTTTAGCTTATGCAGAGTTTAACCTTACGTTTGTAACAACTGGTACATTTATACCGGTAGTAATAGATGAGTTATTCATGAATATTAACGATTTGGATGGTGGTATAGATAGAAGAGAAGTTGCTAAAATACCTACACCATATAGCTATGTTATTGAAGATGATACAGAAGTGACAGTTACTCAAGAAAATGATTTTTTAGTAGCAACTTCTGGAGATATAAACTACGGTGGCTCTGGGAACCTTCAATCTATTGTAAATCTAAAAGCACGTTACTTTAATATTTCAAATTTAACCTTCCAAATAGGTATTAAAGCGATTACTAGTGTAACCAATCAAGAACGCTTTTTTAGTTTTGAATTTGATTGCGTGACAAATTTTGTAAATCCAGTTATTTTTTACACCGATGCAGATAACGATGGCGTACCAAATTATAAAGATATAGATAGTGATAACGATGGTATTCCTGATAATGTAGAAGCGCAACCAACAATTGGCTATTTGCCACCTTCAGGAAGTTTCAACATGTCTTCTGGTATTGACACTAATTATACTGCAGGCTTAACGCCTCAAGACACAGATGGAGATGGTATTCCAGATTATTTAGATCTTGATTCTGATAATGATGGAACACCAGATATTCAAGAAAATGGCATGATGAATGTGCTTTCAGGATTGGATCATGATAGCGATGGTTTAGACAATAATTTTGAAACTACTGTTGTTAATGATGGCAGTTTATTTGATGTAAATGAAGATATAGGTAACCCTACAGATTTATCTATTTTGTTAGATGCAGATGATGATCGATTCGTTGGAGGAGATTTAGATTATAGAGATTTGTTCGATATCAATCCACCAGTCTCTGCCTCACTTAGATTTGATGGTAATGATGACTATTTGTCTAGAGCTGGGTTTATAAATAATTTAAATCAAGTGAGTGTAATGGCTTGGATAAAAGTAGATCCATCTAATGTTTCTCAATCGCTAACAACTATAGCAGGAGAAGGTGAAGCCTGTAGATTAATTATTCAAGACGGAAACCTTTTGGGATTTAGAATCCATACTTCTCGAGGTGTCGAAACAATATATGCTACAACCCAAATAGAATATAATGAATGGCATCATATTGCAGGAATATTTAATAGTGTTGACGGTCTCTTCAATTTATACATTGATGGTGATTTAGCTACAACCACAACTTTAATTAATCATATTGGTTTTCCGCTCTCCACAACAACCGATTCAAATGGTAATTTTGAAGTGGGTAGAAAGTCAACAAGCTTATCGGAAAAGGAATATTTTCACGGTGAAATTGATGAAGTGCGTGTATTTAATTTAGCATTAACAAGTAGTCAAATACAAAGCATGATATTTCAAGAAATAGAGGAAAATAGTACTTTAATTCGTGGAAAAGTTATCCCTAAAAATATTACTGATTTAGACACAAACAATACAATTGCTTGGCCTCAATTAATTGCTTACTATCCTTTAACTGATATTAAAAAGAATATTGCAAGAAATTTCTCTCAAAGCAATGAGGCGTTGATGATTAATAATATTACAAATTTCAATATACAAACTGCACCAATGCCTTTTCAAACCATTAATTCTACAGATTGGAGTTTGGAAAGTACATGGTTACATGGTGATGTTTGGGATATAGAAAACGCATTGACTAATAAAGATTGGAGTATTGTCAAAATTAGCAATGAAGTTACGTCTTCAAATTCACACACTCATTTAGGGTTATTTATTGATAACAATCAAAAATTAACAATTAATGGAGATCATAAAGTAGAAAACACGTATTATTTTGAACTCAATGGAACCTTAGATTTACAAGATGACTCACAGCTAATACAAGCTGTAAATAGTGATTTAGTGACTAGTGCTCAAGGAAAAATATTAAGACGCCAAGAGGGAGCTTCAAGCGTCCATTGGTATAATTATTGGGGGTCTCCAATTGGAGTGTTAAGTGCGTCTACATTTGTAGATAATAATACCAACCTTAACAATAGTAATAATACCAATTACCAAATAAGCATGCTTAAAGAAGGAAATGGAACGAATGTTCAATTTACCAATGCGCATGATGAAGTTGGTAAAGTAAGTACAAGATGGATGTATGTATACCAAAATGGTGTTACCTATCTTGATTATGCCGCAATAAATGAAAACACTAATCTTCTGCCAGGAGTTGGTTACACACAAAAAGGAACTGGAAATTCAGGATTAGAACAACAATACATATTTGAAGGCAAGCCAAATAATGGTACTATTTTAGTTAATGCTTTAGATACAGGTGGTGTTGGATCTGTTTCTGCAGTATCCAGAACAGATTTTTTATTAGGCAATCCATATCCTTCAGCAATTGATCTTCATAAATTTATTCTTGATAATTCTGCTGTTATAGGTGGAAATATCCAGCTTTGGCAACAATGGAGTGGGACATCGCATTTTTTAGATGAATATAATGGTGGTTACGCTACTGTAAACCTTAGTGGTTCAGTTAGAGCATCACAATTTGTTGGATTTGAAGGTGGTAATAGTGGAGGTGAAGATGGTACAAAACTACCAACAAGATACCTTCCAGTAGGTCAGGGTTTCAATGCTGAAATCGTTGCCAATGGAAATATTGTCTTTAACAATAGTCAGCGTATCTTCATAAAAGAAGCAGATGCTGATGGGTTTAACTCAGAATTAGGTTCAGCATTTTTAAGAACTAGCGAAACATCAGTAAGTGAGTCAGATTCCGAAGAAAATAGTATGCGAAAAATTCGCTTAGAATTTAATTCTGTAGACGGTCCAGATGCAAGACGTGAATTGTTATTGGCCTTTAGTAATTATACGACAGATGATTATGATTACGGGTACGACGCAGAAAATCATGGTGTAGGTAATGATGATATGGGTCTTATTTTTGAAGATCAACTAATGCTTATTCAAGCTTATGCTGAAATAACAGATGATAAAATTGTACCTTTATCCATCAAAACATCTGGAGCTTACAACTACGAAATAAAAATAACAGACCTTGTGAATTTTGATGAAGATGAAGAGGTGTATTTGAAAGATAATTTAACTGGGGCTATTTTTGATTTAAGAAATGATCAAGGGTATCCGTTTTCTTCGGAAATGGGAACATTCAACACTAGATTTGAAATTGTTTTTGAACCTGGAGAAGCATTGTCTACAGAGAGTCAAGACTTTCAGTACAATATGATTTACTTCAATACAAATACGAATAAGCTGTTTGTAAAAGGTCTTCAAAAAGATGTAAAACAGGTTATGATTATTAATATGCTAGGTCAAACGATTCAAGAGTTTAATCAAGTACAAGCTCAAACTTTAAATAACGGACTTGAAATTTCGAATCTAACAACAGGAGCTTACGTTATATACCTTAAGACCGATTCAATAGTTAAAACTAAAAAGATTATTATCAATTAAGAATTTAGAGATAAGCATGTTTTTTTTTATCTTTTTAAGGTGTATTTTGATATGATATTAAAAATTAAAGTTTTAATTGCTGAGTTCAACCCATAAGTGCAACACACTTATTATTTAAGACTTCAATTGGGTTATTATAATTAAACTTTCTAATTGGTCTGTAATTTAGTAATTTTTCTACTTCTTTTATTCTCTTGACTGATACCTGTCTAAGGTCTGTTTTCAACAGTTCCCTTATATTGGGAGGTATATGGTCTTGTAAAATATGTTTTACATTGATGTCTTTTGCTATTTCACGATGCCGAGCAAACTCCTTTCCATCTTCAAATGTTATTGTTTTAATCTAATATGCCTCAAAATTTGTAAGTCGTTCATTAATTTTTTGATAAACTTCATCAGCATTCTTACTGCTGAGTTTCTCTATCATGGTGACAAGAGTTGCTCTATCTGTCATAACTAATAATGCTGATTTACGATTACTACCCATCATAAGATCTACCTCTATATCTCCAATTCGTGAACGTTGTTCGACAATCTTTGGTCGTTTATCAATACCTACACGACCGATAATAGCACCTCGTTTATCTTTTATATTATTTCTCTTTTGTCTTCGACCATTGTGGCGCAAATGCTTGTATAGCTTCTTATAGGAGTTGTGATCTCTAGGATTACTATACTTCGCAGTCCATATCCATTTATAGATAGTTTCGTGGCTAACGCAGATTTCAGATTCTTTAGCAAGCCTTTTTGCTATCAATTCAGGACGCCACTTCTCATATTTCATTAAACCGGTTATTCGTTCTTTAAGAGTATCAGTTAACAGAATAGATTTTGGTTTGATGCAATGCCTGTTAATAGCTTTCTGTTGGGCGTGTTCTGAAATATAACAACCAGCTGTACTTCCTCTACCTGGTGGTTTTTTTTAAAACTCTCTTGATACTGTACTTTTATTCACACTAATAATTTTTGCTATTTGTGTAATAGTAATTTTTGTCTCTAATAATGTAGAGATTTGATGCCTTTGTGACAAGGTCAATTGTTTGTAATGTTTCATCCAAAACGAATATAAATATTGAACCTTTAATAGATGGGGTTAGCCCCATCTATTTTAAATATTCGTGTTGAACTTAGACTATGTGACATTCGTAATTTTTTTAAAATTAATGTTTCGTTTACTTTTAAATAGATATATTTTACAAAAAAAAGCACTTTATCGTATTTTAATGCTATTTTAGCGGAATAATATAAATCCAAATAAGAGCGTTTTTTTAAAGTTTACTATAGTTCATTTTTTTTTTAAATTTTAAAACCCTCAATTTTTTAACCATTAGTAGAAAATTCACTTCCCTCGTGCAAAGATTCGTTTACTAATTTTTTATTGCAGTGCATAATTATAGTCACAAGGCTATAGAATGTCAACTTTATATCGAAACAAATAAAATTACTTAAAGAGTAATAAAAATAAATTTGATTTTTAATTAAAAATATATAGTGGAAAAATTATTAAAAACAGGATATTTAGTTTTAGGAATTAGCAGATTTACAACGACTCCAAAAAGAATGGTTACAAATATATCGTATAAAGAAAATACGACCGTTACCATTACAAAAGTTGCTATAGAGGGACTAGAAAATACAGAGAGTGATACGAATAGAATCCCTAGTACTTATATCGAGGCATCCCAACCATATCAGGAGGCATTACAAGCGGCTATAGAAAACACTAAAACACCTTCCATTTATTTTCCTACGGTCCTTCAGGAGAATTGTAGATAGATGGCATGGCTTTCAAAAAAAATAGGATAATTTTTAAAAAAACAACGGTAGTTAAAACATAAAAAAATGATAAATATATATATCGATCCAATACAGAAACGATCATTTAAAAATATACTAGCTGCAAAGTTATTGCTTTTAGTAACTTTTATGATGGTATCAGTGAGCTACTCACAAACTAATTTAGTGGCAACGTCCAATGGTGGGGTGTTAATAAGTTGCCCTTCTGAATATTATGACTCAGGCGAATACTCTTGTGAAGCATTGCACGATGGTATCCTCAATAACGATGGTTGGGCATCCTTAAGCAATCCATCTGGGTTAAATTTTGATTTTAAATTTAGTGGAAACCAGACTGGATTGATCAATCAATTTAGAATAAATACAGGTACCGCTGAGAATAAGTATTGGAGTAAAAATATACAGATTTTTACATCCAATGATAATGGAGCTAATTGGACTTTAAGGCAGTCTGCCACACTTCCTAATTATAATACTACGATAACTTATAATATAACACCTTTTCAGGCTAATAGGGTGCGATTAAGAATTTTAAATGGTTACCGGTCTGATTATTGGGAGCTTGGAGAGTTTGAAGCTATAGGTTCTTTTATAGATAAATGTGATCCTGTTGCCTCCGGAAACGTAGATACAGATCTAGACGGTATTTCTGATGTTTGTGATTTAGACGATGATAATGATGGTATTTTGGACTCGGTAGAGTGTGAAACAACGGTTACTTATACATCTTTAAATAATACGGCATTATATAGTTATGCACAAGATAGTGATGGCGACGAAGCGAAGCATTTTAACGAAGGTGGAAATAATGAGCCAATGCGTCTGTTTGATGGCAACGTAAATACAGAATTCAGACTGCACGAAGATGATATTATTGAGTTTTCATTTGGGCAAACTATCTTCGCTGGAACTGTATTGATTTTAGACGAAGGAAGCGGTGGTGAAGATAAGCCTGTAACGGTATATGTGAGTAATGGTACTACAGATCCTAATGGTGATGGTGGTCCAGGAGTAGGATATCAAAATACTATTGCTAATTCCACTTTAGTTTACAGTGGTAGTAGTGGTTCAGATGTTACTTTTACTATGCCTATAGATGCTACACATGTGCAGTTTTTTGGTGGCGATAGTCACGGTGGTTGGGGCGAATTAAGATTTCAAAGTAATACGCAAACCACTATAGATTATTCAAACTGTGATTTCGATAATGATGGGATTCCCAATCATTTAGATACCGATTCGGATAATGATGGTTGCTCTGATGCTATTGAAGGAGGAGCGAGTTTTGATAACTCCAACACAAATTCAAATGATGAACTTACAGGTACTATAGATAGTAATGGAGTTCCAACCATAGCCATGGCAAGTGGCCAATCTATGGGCAGTAGCCAAAATGCGGGTGTACTAGATTCAGACTGTGTAGACGAGTGTGATGCTGTCGCTTCAGGAAATACTGATACCGATGGTGACGGTGTCTCTGATATCTGTGATCTAGATGATGACAATGATGGTATTTTAGATTGTGAAGAAAATAATTTACTTGGTAATGTTTCGGAATACTTTAATATTACAGGAAACGCTTCAGAAACTTCAGTCAACGAGTTTCAACTTACCCCCAATCAAAACTCTCAAAGTGGTCAGGCTTGGTCTTTTGGTAGAATAAATTTTAATAGAAGTTTTTTAATAAATTTTGAAGCTAATTTTGGAACGAATAATGCTGGAGCTGATGGTATAGCGGTTACTTTTCATAATGACCCTTTAGGTAATAATGTGGTTGGAGCTATCGGTGGAGCTATTGGTTCTGGAAGTATTCAAAATGGTATCGCTATTGAATTCGATACATATGACAATTCTACTGCTTATCCAGATGTCGCAGCAGATCATGCAACTTTCTGGGATACAGATCAGGCTGGTCCAAATACGATTTTAAGACCAAATGTAGCCTTAGGTAATATAGAAGATGGACAATGGCATACTGTAGCTATTTCATGGAATGCCAGCACCCAAACACTTTCTTACTTGTTTGACAATGGGTATACCGATTCTTATACTGCTGATTTGATAACCAATTTCTTTGCAGGGGAATCGAATGTTTATTTTGGCTTTACAGCGTCTACTGGTGCTAATACTAATAACCATAGTATTCGTATAGCCAACGCCTGTAGATTACCCTTATCAGAAGACTCTGATAACGATGGCATAATAAACAGCCTCGACCTAGATTCAGATAATGATGGTTGTCCCGATGCTATAGAGGGTTCTGGTAGCTATACGATAAGTGATTTAACAGCAAACGCAACTTTTGATGGCGGCAGTACAGACGTTACTTATAATTTAGGGCTTGGTTTAGATTCTAACTTAGATGGTCTATTAGATGCAGTGGGACCTAGTGGGCAAGGCAGAGGTGGTAGTGCAGATGCGTCAATAAACAGCTGTCCTCTGGTTGTTGATTTTGATGGGTTTGATGATTTAGTAAAGACGCCACCTTCATTCAATATTAATAATTGGAATACCTTAACTATACAGTTTTGGGCAAAGTCTAATAATGCCTCACAAAGCCATGCAGGAATCATTGGTCAAAAAGGGGTATTGGAGATTACTCAAAACGGACGATTGGAGTGTGCCCTTTTTAATCAAGGTAGCGAAGGTGTGTTTTCAGATGCTTTATGGTTAAACGATACCGACACGTGGCAACATGTTACCTTAGTTTACAATAATGGATTAATTCAACTCTACTATAATGGTATAAAACAATATGAGGCTATAAGTTCGGCAGGGACCTCCCTAGGAAGCAGTTCAGAACGTTTTAATATAGGTGGTAAAATTAAAACAGGAGCTACATCCAATTTTTATAATGGATGGTTAGATGAGGTGAGAGTTTTTGATGTTGCATTAACAGCAAGCCAAATACAGCAAATGATCCATCAAGAGATTGAAGAAAATAGTGGTTTTGTTAAAGGAACAGTAATTCCTAAGTATGTTGAAGATTTCACCACCTCAAGTAAAATAAGTTGGGAGGATTTAAGGCTTTATTATAGATTTGGTACAAGTTTTACAGACAGGAAAATAACGGACTATTCTCAGAGTTCATTGCATGCTTCTTTAGTAAATATTTATACACAACAAACAGAAACAGCACCTATACCATATGAAACAAAACAAAATGGAAAATGGGATGATAAAAATACTTGGTTACATGGAGATGTTTGGAACCTCCCAGGAGATATTTTGTTTAAAGAAGATTTGAATTCATCAAATCAAGAAGCTGCCATTGTACAAATACGTCATAATATTATACTAGACAGCGATATATCGAACCACAGCATGTTTGCTAATACAGAAAATATAGGCGAGCTCAAGACGGTAGGCTTATTTATAGACTCTGGAAAAACCTTGACATTAGGAGGTAATAATGCGGATTATGCTATAAAAAATAGTTCTTATTTAGCCCTAAATGGTACTTTAGATTTAATGGATGATTCCCAATTAATACAAACCGTAAATAGTGATTTAGTAACCTCTGTAGATGGTAAAATATTAAGACGTCAAGAAGGAACTTCTAGTGCGTATTGTTATAATTATTGGGGATCTCCGGTGGGAGTAACAAGTGTTTCGTCATTAGTAGATAATAATATGAACACCACTAACTCCAATAATACCAACTATCGAATAAACATGCTAAAAAAAGGAGACGGAGCAAATGTTCAGTTTACTAATGCATATGATGAAATCGGAAAAGTAAGCACACGATGGCTATATACTTACAAGAATGGAGTAACGTATTATGACTATCTATCTTTAAACCAAGATACTAATATCCAGCCAGGAGTTGGTTACACGCAAAAAGGAACTGGAAATTCAGGTGCTCAACAGTACTATATTTTTGAAGGAAAACCCAATAACGGAACAATTGTAATTAATGCCATAGATACAGGAGGAAACGGTTCTGTACCAACAGTTTCTAAAACTGATTATTTTTTAGGAAATCCATATCCTTCTGCTCTTGATATTCATAAGTTTATTGATGACAATGCAGGAGTTATTGATGGTACAATACAATTATGGCAGCAATGGAGTGGTTCATCTCATTATCTTGATTTGTATGATGGAGGTTATGCTCAAGTCAATAAAACAGGATCAGTTAGAGCATATCAGTTTATTGGTATAGAAGGTGCAAATAATGGAAGTCAAGTTGGCACCAAAGTGCCAACAAAATATTTGCCAGTGGGTCAAGGGTTCATGACAGAGATTGTTAATAATGGAACTATTGTGTTTAAAAATAGTCAGCGTGTATTTATAAAAGAAGCAGATGCTAACGGTTCATATACTAGTGGATCAGTGTTTTTTAGAACAAATGATACATCTGCAGATAAAAATTCCACATCGCAAGAGGATGCTGAGGAAGAGTTTATGCAGAAAATTCGATTAGAATTTAATGCTGTAGATGGACCTGCAACAAAGAGAGAATTACTTTTAGGATTTAGTGATTTTACAACAGACGACTATGATTATGGTTACGATGCTAAGAATATTGATGAAAATGGTGACGATCTTAATTTAGTTTTAGATGATCAAAATATGATGATCCAAGCATATAGTGCAATAACAGCAGAGAAGTCTGTGCCCTTAAATTTTAAAGCTTCTGGAAGTTATAATTATAGAATAGAACTTACTCAATTAGAAAATATAGAATTAGACCAAGAGATTTATTTAAAAGATAATCTAACAGGTGTATATTTCGATTTAACAACAGATCAACATTATGAGTTTTCTTCGGAAATAGGAACATTTAACAACAGGTTTGAAATTATTTTTGAAGCAGGAGAAGCCTTGTCTACAGAAGATCAAGACTATCAATACAACTTGATTTATTTTAATAATGATACTAATAAACTGTTTGTAAAAGGTCTTCAAACCGATGTCAAGAACGTACAGATTATAAATATGTTAGGTCAAACGGTTCAAGAGTTTAATCAAGTACAAGCTCAAACTTTAAATAACGGACTTGAAATTTCGAATCTAACAACAGGAGCTTACGTTATATATTTAAAGACCGATTCAATATTTAAAACCAAAAAGATTATTATTAATTAATTATACTTCAAAACATATTAAAAAAGGCTGTATCATTTTTTTGATACAACCTTTTTTGATTAAGAATCACTAAATTTATTATGTGAGAAAAATAGTAGTCTTTTTAAGATTAACTTCTTTTTGCGTTATAAGTTTTTATGCGAAAACTTCTAATATTTTTGATATATACGAAGCGGTAACACATCGTTTTCATGATGGTACTTCGGTTAAGGGCTACGGTAAAATCACGAGTCAATAGTTGATTAAATTTAAAGTAAGTAAGGAAAGTCAACCTGACATTTGGAAAGAATTGATGGTTAGGGGCATCACTTTGCATCGAGAAATTAATGATGTTAATTTTTTATATGTAAAGTTGAAACGAAAATCTAGAATTAAGTTGTTAGAGGTTATTTAGTTAGGAGAAATATCAGTCTTTGCTAAAGTTAGTTCGTATTGGGTGAATTTAGGAAATGAGTTTAACCTCAATGACAAACACCTATTCATGGAGAATAATCAAAGTAAAATTTCGGAGACTATTTTTATCAAAAAACAAAATGATTAAACTATTGATTTTTCTGGTATCGTTAACTTTAAAAAAAGAAGCTTTGAAGTTATTTGAAAACTGTACACAAATAGTTGATAGAATTAAAGATAGAAAATACAAAAGAGGAGATATTATAGAAATGGTCTACTATTATAACGACTATTGCGCAGATCTTGATTAAAAAAGTAAAATGCCAATTCTTTGTCTTCAAGATTTATGTGACTTTTTAGACGTTTCTGTGTCTTAATAATAGAACGCTAAATGTCACACTTAAAATGAAAAACACGAAAAGAATAATAGCTGTAGTAGCATTACTGATTTTACTTAGAGTTGTCTTTTTTTAAGTGATTGTATAGTTTTAGTAATCTGTAGTTAGCTAATTAAATTAAAAGCAGCTTTATTACTGGTATTAGATGCCTTTTTTGTCCCAAAATAACCATAGTCATAATTACTATCGTTGGTGTTTTGTACCAACAATTTTAGTCTAGACAATCATGGGGAACTCTAACTCCCCTTTTTTAATCAATCCACTGCTACAATTTTACCAAAATTCCTTAATTTCGCGACTCGACTAGAATATAGATACCATGAGCGCTAAATTTCCTGAATATAAAGGACTTGACTTACCAAAAGTAGCAGAAGAAATTCTTAACTATTGGGAGGAAAACAACATCTTCGAAAAAAGTATTTCCACTAGAGAAGGCAGCGAGCCTTATGTGTTTTTTGAAGGACCACCCTCTGCAAATGGATTACCTGGAGTACATCATGTTTTAGCGCGTGCTATTAAAGATATCTTTCCTCGATATAAAACGATGAAAGGGTTTCAAGTGAAGCGCAAAGCCGGTTGGGATACTCACGGTTTACCTATTGAGCTTGGTGTGGAAAAAGAACTTGGAATTACCAAAGAAGATATTGGGAAAACAATCTCAGTAGAAGACTATAATGCAGCTTGTCGTAAAGCAGTCATGCGTTACACAGATGTTTGGAATGACCTCACACAAAAAATGGGCTATTGGGTAAATATGGATGATCCATACATTACCTACGACCCAAAATATATGGAAACTGTGTGGTGGCTTCTTAAAGAAATCTACACTAAAAAATTAATGTATAAAGGCTACACGATTCAGCCTTATTCTCCAAAAGCAGGAACCGGATTAAGCTCACATGAAGTGAATCAACCTGGAGCATATCAAGATGTCACAGATACAACTGTTGTTGCTCAGTTCAAAGCAATAGAAAATACATTGCCAGACTTTTTACAAAATGAAGGTGATATATATTTCTTGGCTTGGACGACAACCCCTTGGACATTGCCAAGTAATACAGCACTTACTGTTGGATCAAAAATTGATTATGTTTTAGTGGAGACGTATAATCAATATACGTTTAAGCCCATGAATGTAATTTTGGCAAAACCATTAGTTGGAAAACAATTTGGAGGTAAATCATTCAATCAAGTTGCAATTAAACCTGAATTGTTAGAATACAAAGGTGGCGATAAGCAAATCCCATTTTATGTTGTAAAGGAGTTTAAAGGAAAAGATCTTGTTGGTATTAAGTACGAACAATTACTACAATACGCCTTACCAAATGATAATCCGCAAGATGCCTTTAGAGTGATCGCGGGAGATTTTGTTACGATAGATGATGGAACAGGAATCGTACATACAGCACCAACTTTTGGAGCCGATGATGCCTTGGTTGCTAAACAAGCAACACCAGAAATACCACCATTATTAGTAAAAGATGATAACGATAATTTAGTGCCACTTGTAGATTTGCAAGGTCGCTTTAGACCAGAAATGAAAGAGTTTGGTGGTAAGTATGTAAAGAATGAATATTATAATGATGGCGAAGCACCTGAAAAATCGATAGATGTAGAGCTTGTAATCAAATTAAAAATAGAAAATAAAGCCTTTAAGGTCGAAAAATATAAACATAGCTATCCACATTGTTGGCGTACAGATAAACCAATTTTATACTATCCATTAGATTCTTGGTTTATTAAAGTGACTGATGTAAAAGGTAGAATGCAAGAGCTAAATACAACAATAAATTGGAAACCAGAATCTACAGGTACTAGTCGCTTCGGAAATTGGCTGGCCAATGCAAACGATTGGAATTTATCAAGATCTCGTTATTGGGGAATTCCGTTACCTATTTGGAGAACGGAAGATGGAACTGAAGAAATTTGTATAGGTTCTGTAGGAGAATTAAAATCTGAAATGGCGAAAGCAGTGTCTGCTGGAGTATTAGCTAAAGATATATTTGACGATTTTGAAGTCGGCAACTTTTCCGAAGAAAACTATGCGAAAATAGATTTACATAAAAATATCGTTGATGAGATTGTACTAGTGTCACCAAGCGGACAACCAATGCAACGTGAGAGCGATTTGATTGATGTCTGGTTTGATTCTGGTTCTATGCCTTATGCGCAATGGCATTATCCATTTGAAAATAAGGAACTCATTGATGAAAATAAATCATTCCCTGCAGATTTTATTGCAGAAGGTGTTGATCAAACGCGTGGATGGTTCTATACGCTTCATGCGATTGCAACAATGGTATTTGATTCTGTAGCCTACAAAAATGTCGTGTCTAATGGATTGGTATTAGACAAGAAAGGACAAAAAATGTCTAAACGTTTGGGTAATGCAACAGATCCATTTTCAACTTTGGATACTTATGGGGCAGATGCAACGCGTTGGTACATGATTATGAATGCGAATCCTTGGGATAATTTAAAGTTTGATTTAGAGGGAATTGAAGAGGTAAAACGTAAGTTCTTCGGAACATTATATAACACCTATTCATTCTTTACATTGTATACCAATTTGGATAAATTCACATATAGTGAAGCAGAAATACCTTTAGTCGAACGGCCAGAAATTGATCGTTGGGTGTTGTCAGAATTGCATACGTTGATTCAAAAGGTAGATGATTATTACGCAGAATACGAACCAACAAAAGCTGCGCGAGCAATATCTGAGTTTACTCAAGATTATTTGAGTAACTGGTATGTACGACTAAGTAGAAGGCGTTTTTGGAAAGGTGAGTATGAGACAGATAAAATATCTGCATATCAAACGTTATATACGTGTATGGAAACGATTGCTAAGCTGGGAGCACCTATTGCACCTTTCTTTATGGATCGTTTGTATTTAGATTTAAATTCTGTCACCAATAAAGAAGGGTTTGAAAGTGTGCATTTAGCAGATTTTCCAAAATTTAATGCATCATTTGTCGATAAGAGTTTAGAGCGAAAAATGGAGAGTGCTCAAACAATTTCTTCATTAGTATTATCGTTAAGAGCTAAGGAGAAGATTAAAGTACGCCAGCCATTACAAAAAATTATGATTCCTATTGATTCAAAAGAGCAAAAGGATGAGATTATGGCTGTTGCAGAGTTGATTAAGTCTGAAGTTAATGTTAAATCAGTTGAGGTTTTAGAGGATGCAAGTGGTATTTTGGTAAAACAAATTAAGCCTAATTTTAAAGTGTTAGGACCTCGTTTTGGACAGGATATGAAGGCTATTGCGCAATTAGTTAATGGTTTTGGAGCAGATGATATCAAAAAAATCGAGCAAAATGGTAATTTAGACGTTGAAGTTAACGGGAAAAGTATTACTTTAGAACAGTCGGATGTGGAGATAACATCCAAAGATATTGAAGGTTGGCTCGTAGCAAGTTCTGGAGCATTAACAGTAGCGTTAGATGTTACTTTAACAGACGAATTGAAGAAAGAAGGTATCGCAAGAGAGCTCGTAAATAGAATTCAAAACTTGCGGAAAGATTCTGGATTTGAATTGACAGACAGAATTAGTGTTCAATTTCAAAACGATACGCATATTGAAAATGCGATAGAGTCAAATTTAGAATATATAAAAGCAGAAACTCTAACGAATACATTAGAGATTGTAGAACACTTAAATAATGGTATAGACATCACTTTTGATGATGTAAATACCAAATTATTTATTCAAAAATTATAAAATATGGCAAGCGATAATACAGTAAGATTTTCAGATAAAGATTTAGAAGAATTTAGAACGCTTATCTTAGAAAAGATAAAGAAAGCAAATCACGATTTACAATTAATTAAAAGTGCATATATGAATGATGGTAATAATGGTACAGATGATACCTCGCCAACGTTCAAAGCTTTTGATGAAGGTAGTGCGGTAATGAGTAAGGAATCTAATTCACAATTAGCTATTAGGCAAGAGAAATTTATTAGAGATCTTAAAAATGCATTAATACGTATAGAGAATAAAAGCTACGGTGTTTGTAGAGTAACAGGGAAGCTTATTAATAAAAATCGTTTGGTATTAGTTCCTCATGCCACATTGAGCATTGAAGCAAAAAATATGCAAGAATAATAATAGTGTTTTTTATTCGTTGACTTTGCCTGCATATATTTAGGTAAAAGTATAGGACTAAAAAAAGGAATCTCATTAATAAAAAAACGTCCCAATTGAGGCGTTTTTTTTGTTTCTAGAAATCTAATATTTAAGTAAGTGTTTAAAAGAATAAACTTATTTTTGTACTTCATATAAATTAGATTTCAATTTGAGAATGGTCACTAATCACCAGCGGAGATTACTTCAAAGATGTTTTCTAAACTAATCCCCCCATTATCACGGGAAATGCTATGTCTCTAAAAAAAGCCACCATCCTAATTGTAATTATTTTATTTATTGATCAAATAAGTAAGTTTTATATAAAAACGCATTTCGCTCTTAACGAAAAGCTGGAGATTTTTAGTTGGTTTCAAATAGCCTTTGTAGAAAATCCAGGTATGGCTTGGGGAACAAAAATTAGTGATTTTGCACCATCTATTTCAGATAGAACTGCAAAAGTAAGCTTAACAATTTTTAGAATTCTAGCGGTATTTGGAATTGGATATTGGTTAATAAAATCTATCACAGAAAAAAGTTCAAGAACCTTAATTTTTGCGATTTCTCTAATATTAGCAGGTGCTTTAGGTAATATTATAGATTCTGTTTTCTACGGAATACTATTTGACTCAAGTTTAGGTGAAGTCGCTACATTTTTACCAGAACAAGGTTACGATACTATATTTCATGGTAAAGTGGTAGATATGCTTCACTTCCCAATGTGGAGTGGTGTGTTACCAAATTGGATACCGTTTTATGGCGGTACGTATTTTACGTTTTTTGATCCGGTGTTTAATATTGCAGATATGGCGATAAGTACAGGAATTGGAATTTTGATTTTCTTTAATAAACGGGCGTTTCAAAACTCATAAAACGATAAATAAATTATGACATTCAACTATATTTTTATCACGTTTTTTGTCTTTTGCTTTTCTACTATTAGTAATGCTCAAAACCAATATGGCATCGACCTTACTAATTATGATAGTCCGTTATGCCAAAAGTTCAATCAAGCCTTTTATAATAGACCAAAAGAGGTGAAATTTGGGATTAAGCGAGAGAATGCGAGTCTGTTTTTTGAAACTAACGATAAAGACTGGTTTAATAGCCTGTTTGTGAACGCAAATGATGGTGTTGCCATAGATATAGTTTCTAAAGATCGCTATGCATGTGCCACTGATCAAATAGAGAAAATTCAAATAAAAGGTCAATTATTAGCACCTGTGTATTCTAAACGACTCAAAACCGGACTCAAGAAATCTGGGAATACCTTATACCGTGTTTTGGTTGGACGAATTCCTGATAACTTATTGAATAAAGAATTGGAGTTTAACACCTTATTTCTAAGTGGTAAAAATCTATGTCAATATTATACAATTTATGATTTAGAGTCGTATCCCTGGGGTTTATTAGATACGGGTATGTATCTAGATTCAATAACATATAAAGATAAACAAATAAAAGCAGCTTCAAATGATGCCTTTGTCTTAAAAAATAAATCGCTAAAATTTAAGATTCCATTTGAGAAAAATAAATCAGAATATTCACAAGAGGATGTTAGACCACTTTATGATTCGTTGCGCTTAACAGATTTTAATATAAAATCAATTAATATAAAAGCATACTCGTCTGTAGAAGGTAGTTTGGAGCGCAACGTTAAACTTCAAGAGCAAAGAGCCTCAAGTATTGTTAAAGCTATTCAGACGTTTCAAAAACCATCAATTAAAAACGAGATATCGTCTTCAGAAAATTGGGTAGAGTTTTTAAATGATATTGAAAACACCAAATATCAAGAATTAAAAAATTTAAGTAAAGTCGAAATAAAAGCTAAGCTTGTAGGTTCTTTATCTTCAGAAATGGAACCCATATTAGAGAAACATCGAAAGGCTTTAATTACATTAGAGCTCGAAAAAAAGGACCTTTATAAAGATTTAAATGATACTGAACTTGTGAATAAATTTAACAGGTCTATAGTCTCTGATGATTTAGATGAAGCGTTGAAGATTCAAAATTCATTGTTTGAAAAGCTTAGAAATAAAGAAGTCTCTCCAAATCTACTGGGTAAAATGCAAGTGCCTAACCAGTTAAAATATATGACTTTTTTAAATAAAAATACGGCCTATAAATATGTGTTAGAAGAGCCTCAAGTATTGATTGTTTATAATGAATTACTAGAACTTGAAAAATTAGCGCCAAAAGATATACGTGTTAAATATAATCTCGCAGTGACCAAATTAAAACTATGGCGATTTAAGGCTATGGATATTGATGATAAGAAACTTAAAGCGCAAATAAGAGCCTTATTAAACTATGGGATAAGCGATGCGCTAGTTTCGAGAATATTAGTCAATTATCATATTGTTTTAGTCGAAAGGTTAATGCGTAAACGTGATTATCCAAATAAAGATAAAGCAGTAAAATTCATTGAAAGTAACTATAATAAATTTCAATTATCAGATTATGACTATCTGAGTTTGGCACAGTTTTTTAGTTATTATGCTAATACAGACTTATCTGTTGCACTTTTAAAAGACAAGGTCAAGCAAATTGATACTGAGGAAAATCTCTTATTCTACTATTTGAATTTAACGATTATTAATCCAGAATTCACAAAAACTTCAGATTACAGAACAATAATGTTGAATGCATTAAACATGAATAAAACCCGTTATTGCAAATTGTTCAACCCATTTGGTGAAGGTGGCGTAACCTTTCAATTATTAGAAGACGATTACTTGAGAAAAACGTATTGTGAGAGTTGTGCAAATTAGGTTTTGAACCTGTAAATGGTATTGGGAGTTACACAATAGTCTAGTGTAATATCACCTTCAAACACATCTGTTATTTCTGTTTCGCTTTCAAAGAATGACAATCCTATTTTTATAGTTTCCGGTTTACAATCTCCTAAGAATTTATCATAAAATCCTTTTCCATATCCAACGCGATGACCATTTTGGTCAAAGGCTAATAAGGGAACAAACACAACCTCAATTTGCTGGTTTGATATAGGTATCCCATTTATAGGTTCTGGAATATTCCAATCGTTTTTTTTAATTTTTGTACTATCAGTAAGCAAGACATGTGATAGCTTTCGGGTATTGAAATCACTTCTGGAAATAATGATATTTTTGTCTTTTCCAGAGAGAATATTTAAAATATAATCGGTATTAACTTCTTTATGTTCAATAATAGATAAGAAGATATGATAGAATTCAAGGTCCCAAATAGGTAGCGTTAGTAGTTGATTCGCAATTTTTAAGCTACCATCTTCCATGCGTTCTTCGGAAAGCGATTTCCGAAGCAACTTATAGCTAGTCCGTAATTGTGCTTTAGTCATCTTTTATAGCAGTTGAGATATGAAAAATAGCATCACCTTGATAAATAATTGGTGACTCATTAACATTGAAGATATAACCAGCATTAGGTGCTTTTACAAAATGATTAAAACTACCATAAGGGTCTGTGATATTTCCTATAACAGTATCTTTTTCTATATAAGAATTTATAGCTACCGTAGGTCTAAACATACCTGAGAACTTAGCTCTTACCCACTTACTATCTTCAATAATTATAGCTTCCGTTTTAGGTTGAGATACTTTAAACTTACTGTTTAGCATCCCTAAATGATGTAAAACACGCTTAGCACCATTGACCCCTGTATTGGTTATATTGTCATGTATATTAAAAGATTTTCCACCTTCAAATAGGAGCATTGGTACACCTACTTTGCTACAGGCATTTCTAAATGATTTATTTAAGTTTTGGGAATAATAAATAAATGGAGCTCCAAAGACATGCGCTAATTCTTTAAGTCTCGGGTCATTTTCTACAATACGTATTTGGGCTGCATTAAACCGGTCGGCACCACCAGTATGAAAATCCATTACAAAATCAACATGAGGAACAATTTCTGACATAACAAAATGTGCCACCCTACTTGCTAAAGAACCATTCGCACTTCCTGGGAAAACACGATTAAGATCACGACCATCTGGAAAAAGACGATTCATATTTAGGAAGCCAAAAACATTTATGACGGGTACACAAATAATGGTTCCTTTTTTAGGTTTATTAATCCCTTTGGCGATAATTTGTCTAATGATTTCTACACCATTAATCTCATCACCATGAATCCCAGCAGTAATTAAAATGGTAGGCCCAGGTTTTTTAGAACGCTCAATAATTATGGGGACATCTAATGTGTTACGAGTGTGTAATTTCGCTACTTCAAAGGTAACAGTCGCACTTTTTCCTAGGGCGATTTTTTCGCCTAAGATTTCTAAAACGTCTTTTTCACTCATTGTAAACTATATATAGATGATACTCTGCAGTTGAATTGTTATTTATTTGTATTACGTTCAATAAATGAAATAATAGCTTTAGCTATATTCTTTCCTGTAGCACCTTCAATACCTTCTAGTCCAGGAGTAGAGTTGACTTCTAATAATAAAGGACCTCTAGCAGATTGTAACATGTCAACGCCACAAACAGGGAGTTTTAAGGCTTTTGCAGCATTCATTGCTAATTTGAGTTCATCTGCATCTAGTTTGATAATATTTGCACTACCACCTCGATGAAGATTAGATCTAAATTCGCCTTCTTTTCCTTGACGTTTCATTGCACCTACGACTTGTCCATCAACGACTAAAGCTCTTATATCTGCGCCTTTCGCTTCTTTAATAAATTCTTGTACAATAACTCTAGCTTGAAGACCATTAAAGGCTTCAAGAACAGATTCTGCTGCATTTTTACTTTCAGCTAATACAACACCTAATCCTTGAGTGCCTTCTAGAAGTTTTATAATTACAGGAGTTCCACCTACATGCTCAATCACCTCTTCAACATCTCGTGAATAATTAGTAAAAACTGTTTTTGGCATGCCAATTCCTGCTTTGCTTAATCGCTGTAAGCTGCGTAATTTGTCTCGTGAGCGTTGTATAGCGTCTGAAGTAGCAATAGTGAAAACACCCATTTCTTCAAATTGTCTTACAACAGCACAACCGTAAAAAGTGACTGATGAACCAATTCTAGGTATAATAGCATCTACATAATCTAGATAACGATCTTTATAATAAATAGTCGGTTTTTCCTTCTCAATAATGATGTCACATTTAAGAGGGTCAATGATTTCAACCACATGACCTCTAGATTCTGCCTCTTTAACAAGCCGATCTGTTGAGTATAAATGTGCATTTCTAGATAAGATTACTATGTTCATGAGTTGGTATTATTAAAGGATATATTCTCTAGATTGACATCGACTAAAAATTTGTTACTTAGAAATTGTCGTCCTATAAGCACAGGGAATTTCATATCGTCTCTAGTGCTTAAAGTTAAGTTAATCTTATACGTTTTACCAAAGAATATGATATCAGATTTAATTTTATAACGGTTTTCTTTATATCCGTTACTGCTTTTAACATCTGTAAGTGTATAGGTGTCAAAAATGATATTCTCACTTTTAAAGTTGGGATGCCCTTTACTTTCAAACGTACAAATCAATTGATCATCTTGTTCCACAATTTTTGAGCAATGAATGGCAGAGGTGTATGCACCAGTATCAATCTTAACATCTACGTTTTTTAAATGTAATCTAGGGAAATCGATTATATCAATTCGTCCTATTACTTTTTTGGTCATTTTTCTGTTTTAAAAGTGGCGCAATATAACTAATAAGTATAATGAAAAAATTATTTTATCTCTAACTTTTTAACACATAAAAAATGGGTTTTAAATAGTAAATATTACCTTTGATTAAAATGGAGAAACCTACACTAGACTTACAACTTAAAACCTTGCCAACAGAGCCAGGAGTGTATCAATATTTTGATGCAGATAATAAGTTGATCTATGTAGGAAAAGCAAAAAACATTAAAAAAAGAGTAAGTTCTTATTTTACAAAAACTCACGAGAACGGCAAGACTAGAGTACTCGTTAAAAAAATTGCAAGTGTAAAACACATTGTTGTAGAGACTGAGACAGATGCACTTTTATTAGAAAATAATCTTATTAAAAAATACAAGCCTCGATATAATGTATTGCTTAAAGATGATAAGACGTATCCTTGGATTTGTATAAAAAACGAACGTTTTCCTAGAGTTTTTCCAACGCGGCGTATTTTCAAAGATGGCTCAGAATATTTTGGACCCTATACCAGTATGAAAACTGTGAGAACTTTGTTGGATTTAATCAAAGGGTTGTATAGTTTACGAACCTGTAATTATAACCTGTCTAAAGATAAAATTGATGCAGGCAAATACAAAGTCTGTTTAGAATATCATCTAGGTAATTGCAAAGGGCCTTGTGATGATTTACAAAGTGAAGAAGAATACAACGCACATATTATTGCGATACGCGCAATTTTAAAAGGGAATTTTAAAGACTCGCTATCACAATTTAAAATTCAAATGAAAGAATTGGCTCAAGAGATGCATTTTGAAGAGGCTCAAAGGGTTAAAGAGAAAATTGACGTTTTAGAGCAGTACCAATCAAAATCAACTATTGTAAACCCTAAGATTAGTAATGTTGATGTGTTTAGTATTATGAGTGATGAAGGTTATGCCTATATCAACTTTTTACAACTTTCCTACGGAAGCATCATTAGGTCGCACACTCTAGAGATTAAAAAGAAATTAGACGAAACCGATTTACAGTTATTAGAATTAGCAATTACCGAAATTAGACAACGATTTAATTCTACATCTAAAGAAGTATATGCACCATTTCCAATACAATTAGGTAGAGATATTATGGTCACCGTGCCTAAGTTGGGCGACAAAAAGAAGATTTTAGATTTATCACTTCGGAATGCAAAATACTACCGTATGGAGCGTTTTAAGCAAGTGAAGATTGTGGATCCAGATCGTCATGCTAATCGTATAATGGCGCAAATGAAAGTCGATTTAGGTTTGCCTGAAGAGCCTCGGCATATTGAATGTTTTGATAATTCAAACATCCAAGGTACGAATCCTGTCGCTGCATGCGTTGTGTTTAAAAACGGGAAACCTAGTAAGAAAGATTATAGGAATTTTAATATAAAAACAGTTGTTGGGCCAGATGATTTTGCATCTATGGAAGAGGTAGTCTATCGTCGTTATAAAAGATTGTTAGATGAAGGTGAGCCATTACCACAACTCATTATTATTGATGGAGGAAAAGGACAATTGTCATCCTCTTTAAAGAGTTTAGATGCTTTAGGTCTTCGTAATACTATCGCAATCATCGGAATAGCGAAACGTTTGGAAGAATTATTTTACCCAGACGATCCAATTCCCTTATATTTAGACAAGAAAAGTGAAACATTAAAGGTGATTCAGTTTTTAAGAAATGAAGCCCACCGTTTTGGTATAGAGCATCATAGAAATAGACGAAGTAAACAAGCCTTAAATACAGAATTGGAAACGATTCCTGGTATTGGAGAGCAGACCGTTATATCACTAATGAAGCAATTTAAGTCAGTAAAGCGCATTTCCGAAGCAAAAAAAGAAGATTTAGAAAAAGTTGTTGGATGGTCAAGAGCTCAAAAAATAATAGCATATTACAGTAAAAAGTGAGATATAAAATCTTAGTCATAGTCCTATTGTTGAGCACGTTTTCTGTGAAAGCGCAATCCAACAGTGCTACCCAAAAACCCAAAGTAGGATTGGTGTTGAGTGGCGGTGGTGCAAAAGGTTTTGCTCATATAGGTGTGCTAAAAGTGATTGATAGTCTTGGGGTTAAAGTGGATTATATTGCGGGTACCAGTATGGGGGCTATTATAGGGTCTCTATATGCTTCAGGCTATTCAGGTAAGCAATTAGATTCTATTTTTACTAGCTTAGATTTTGATGCGGTTATTAATGATGATATACCGCGATCTGCAAAAACGTTTTATGAACGCGGTAATACAGAGAAATATGGAGTGATACTTCCGTTTAATAATTTTAAACTCAAGTTGCCTTCAGCACTATCTAGAGGTCAAAATGTTTTTAATTTATTAACTAAATTAACGCTTCATGTCAGTGAAGTAGATACGTTTGATAAGTTGCCCATTCCTTTTTTCTGTGTGGCCACAAATGTAGAAACGGGAAAACAAGTCATTTTAGATTCTGGTAATTTACCACAATCTGTTACTGCTAGTGGTGCGTTTCCAACCTTATTTCAACCTGTCACCATCGGTGATGATTTATTAATTGATGGAGGTGTCGTTAATAATTATCCAATTGATGAGCTTAAAGCCAAAGGGATGGATCTTATCATAGGTGTTGACGTACAGGATCATTTAGCAACACGAGATGATATGATTTCTGCGCTTGATGTGCTCGCGCAAATCAACAATTTTAAGACGATTTCCGATATGAAATTAAAGTCTAAAAACACAGATATTTATATCAAACCAAATATAGAAAAGTTCACGGTAGTCTCTTTTAGTCAAGGAGAAGAAATTATAGAAAATGGTAAAATTGCGGCGTTATTGGAGCTAACTGCTTTACAAAAATTACCTAAAGTTGTTTTGGCTACTAATAAAGTGACTCTTGATTTGACTTCTAGAGATAGTATTGTTATAAATGGGATTAGTCTCAAAGGTAATGACCTTTATACACGATCTTATATTCTAGGTAAATTAAAACTTAAAGGCGATGAAACGGTAAGTTATACCGATTTTGATAAAGGCGTCAATAATTTAATAGCGACTAATAATTTTGACTCATTTCAATATGACTTTAAACCATCAAAAGATAAGGATGGTTATGAGTTTGAAGCAGATCTTCGAGAGTCAAGAACAACAACGTTTTTAAAGTTAGGTATACACTATGATGATGTCTATAAAAGTGCTGCATTGGTCAACTTGACTACAAAACGATTATTATTTAGTAATGATATCGCATCATTAGATATTATTCTAGGTGATAATGTGCGATATAATTTTGAATACCTTATAGACAAAGGATTTTATTGGAGTATTGGTTTACGTTCTAGATACAATCAATTTGAAAAAGGAATTAATAGCGAATTACTTCTAGATGAGGCACAAATTGCTATTTCTGGTATTAATAAGTTGGACGTCGAGTTGCGAGATCAAACCAATCAATTTTATCTACAAACCTTATTTAGAAAAGATTTTGCGCTCAGTTTAGGCGCAGAGCATAAACGATTGAGTATTAAATCTGAAACTATAACAATTGATGCTGAAACTGATGAATTTTTATTTGAGAATACCGATTATTTTAGTGTCTTCGGAAAGCTGAAACTAGACACCTATGACAATAAATACTATCCATCAACCGGAGTGTTTTTTAATGGGGATTTACACACCTATTTGTGGGCTTCCAGATTTAATAAAGGTTTTGAACGATTTTCTATCGCAAAAGCAGATTTAGGTTATGCCTTTAAAATAACAAATAAATTTAGTTTAAATTTTCAAACAGGAGGCGGTTTTAAATTTGGAGATAACGCGACCAATACTTTAGATTTTGCACTAGGAGGTTATGGTAATAATTTTATAAATAATTTTATTCCGTTTTTGGGTTATGATTTCATTTCACTTACGGGTAATAGTTATGTGAAAGCACATGTTAGAGCAGATTATGAGATTTTCAATAAAAACCATATTACTTTAGAAGCCAATTGGGCTAATATTGATAATGATATTTTTGAATCTGGAGAATGGTTTACCTTACCAGATTATACAGGTTATGCCTTAGGGTATGGCGTAGAAACCTTTTTAGGACCAATACAAGCTAAATTTAGTTACTCACCAGAGCAGCGTAAAAGTGTTTGGTATTTTAATATTGGGTTTTGGTTTTAGGGTAAAAAAGCAGTAAAGAAAAATCCTTACTACTTTAATATTTTTCTAAAAATTTACTCTTTTTTATTACTTTTTAGATAGCACACGCTATACCAAAGAAAAAAAGCTAAGCAGCTAATTTGAAGTGAAAAAGCGCTAATTGAAAATTCATTTTTATTTAAAATATCATCTGCAAATCCTGCGGTCATAATAAAAACACCTGCCAAGCACCAAATGAAAATGAATATTGATTTTGGGAGGTTTAGCGAAATGGATAATATGTTTAATTTTAAAGTTTTCAAAATTTTATACCTAAGTTATAATTTAGAGGTGCAGTATGTAAAATTGGCGCATTAAAACTATTCGCATCAAATTTATGAAGCTGCGGTTGTAATGAAAAATAACTTTGCGTGTTATTTTTAAAATTATATTCACCACCTAAAGATGCAGATATGTCAAGTGTGCTAAAAGCATTTACTGGAAGATCTGGATTGTTAGAGTTGAGCATTGTAGTTAATTGTAAGCCCGTAGATAAAGTTAAATGTTGATTAACTTTTTTATTTACAGTTAATGGAATATTAAGCGTATTATAATCACCATTATAGGTCATAATTAAGCCTTGAGTAAATGAGAACTCTGTGGTGAGTTGGGTTCTAAAAACATAACCTTTGTTGAATAAGGTTTGTTTGAATTCGGTTTGCGCTTGTAAAGCATAGAAGTTTAAACTTAACGCTATAATTATTAGAAAAAAAAGTTGGTGCTTTAAAATCATAATTTATAAGTGTTTTTATTAGTGGCTATGATTACAAACGACCTAAGTTGTAACTAAATTTGAAATAAGGTATGGTATA